>NZ_JBPBBA010000002.1:0-269153 GCF_050896395.1 Nioella aestuarii
CGCCCCTGACGTGCTCCATGCCCTTTTCTTCGATGTAATCCGCCAGGTCGCCAGCAATGTAGGACGAGCCGTTATCGCTGAGCAGTCTGGGCTTGGCGACCACGGTTGCGCTGTCGCAGCCGGAGGCGGCGAGCGCCAGGTCGAGCGTGGCGGCCACGTCCTCGGCCTTCATCGTGGTGCACAGCTTCCAGGCGATGATGTAGCGGCTGTAGTCGTCCAGGATCGTGCTGAGATAAAACCAGCCCCACCCCAGCACCTTGAGGTAGGTGAAGTCGGTCTGCCAGAGCTCGTTGGGGCGCGTTGTCTTATCCTTGAACTCATTGGCAGCCTTCATCACGATGTGCGCCGGTGCCGTGATCAGATCCTCCGCCTTCAGGATGCGGTAAACCGATGATTCAGAGACAAAATACTGTTTCTCATCGGTGTATTTAACCGCCAGCTCCCGGGGCGTCAGATCCTCATGCTCGAGCGCGAACTCGATAATGTCCGCCCGGGTTTCATCCGGAAGGCGGTTCCACACAGACCCGGGATGGGGTGCTGTATCGTCAAGCGCGTCCAGCCCGCCTTCAGACCAGCGGTCATACCAGCGATAATAGGTTGAGGTGGGAATGCCGAGCGTCGCCAGCGTCTGGCGCGCCGACAAATGCGAAGCTTCCACAGTGCGGATGATCTCCAGCTTTTCTGATGCGGCGTATCTCATGCCTCGTACTCCCCATCCCCGATCATGCTTTTTTTGAGCAGACGGTTTTCTAGGGTGAGGTCGGCAACGACTTCCTTGAGCGCCGCAGATTCCGAACGCAGTTCCTTGACCTCAGGCGATGTCGCCTGTCGGGCGGTATCCCCGGCCAAGCGTTGCTTGCCCGCTTCAAGGAATTCCTTCGACCACGTGTAATACAGGCTCTCACTGATGCCCTCACGACGGCAGAGCGCGGCAATACTCTCTTCGCCGCGCAGGCCCGCCAGCACGATCCTGATCTTCTCTTCGGCGGAATATTGTTTGCGCGTCTTGCGGCGGATGCCTTTGACCAGCTTGTCAGCCGCGTCCTTCGATGTTCCGGATTTCTTGTTCATCTTCGCTCCATATTGGCTGCGATGAACCAGAAAACCTCCGTTACGAAAACCTCAAATCTGTCCCATAGGCGCTGACGTCAGACAATTTTATCAACAAGTGCCTGAAGGTACTCCTTTTGATTCAGCACCATGTACTTTTCAGCCAACTCATCATCTAGGCTTGGGTGTACCTTGACAACAGCTTCAGACGCTTGACGGATATCTTGGTCAACTTCCTTCAATATTTCCCAGCGGCGTCGGTCAAATTGGCCATTGTCCTGATGATGCTCTTCTGACGAACCAGCAACTCTGCTTGCACTATCTCTAGTGATCGAATGACTGCTTGTAGTTGTATGGGTTTCCTGATCTTGGCTTTTCGATTTTAGTATTGCTGCAATAATCCAACCGACAGGACCAAGAATAAACCCCCAAAGAAAGCCCCGGATTCCATCGATTACCGCACCAACAGCACCAAATACTACCCAAATGATAATGATCAAAGTCATGACCGTACAGTATCCTTTATGTGATTTTTACAGTGAGGATTATGGGAGATTATACTTGCCAAATTTCCGCAAACAATGCAGTTCGCCATCTAAACTCTCCAACGATTACAGCTTCCTTCAAGCCTCTCCGATGGTGCCCTAAAGCGCAAGTCGAGTGTTGCTTGGTCGCGTGTCTATCAGGCATTGGATCAGTAACTACACTAGCTCGTTAGCCCGGAGGGCGTCGCATCGAAGATGCTCGGGGGGGGCAGTTGGAAATGGTTGGGACCCTCTGCAAAGCCAAACGCCTAGTCGCTTCCGACCTCGCACCCAAGCTGAGCCACAAATGCCGGGTTTTATCAGGCCGCTACTCGCCCTCATGGTAATATAGGTATTCGCAAATTGTTTTGTTGATCAGCCTAAGGAGCGATTCCCGGATAGCCTTGTCAGATGCCATATCGTTGTCGAATGCTCGAAGGGGCTTCCAACATCTATGCGGAATGTGTGGTAAACATGTGTGGTCAACCTGTGTGGTCGCCCCATGCCAAACTATTGATTTATATAAAAAAAGTATGGGTGGCGGAGACGAAGGGATTCGAACCCTCGAGACCCTTCCGGGCCTACTCCCTTAGCAGGGGAGCGCCTTCGACCACTCGGCCACGTCTCCGCTGGCCGGTGTATCCGGCTAGAAACCGGGGAACAAGGGGAATTTACGGGTTTGATGGCCCTTTTCTGATACGCCCTTGTTTGCAGCCTTGCGGATTGCCTTCGTCCTGCCGGGCAGGCAGGATCGCGTGAGCAGGAGGAACCTGATGAAGAATACACAAGTCATTCTGGCCAACCGCCCGGTTGGTGTCCCCAAGCCAGAGCATTTCGCGATCCGGGAGGTTGCCATTCCAGAGCTTGAGCAAGGGCAGGTTCTGATCCGGGTCAGCCATTGGTCCGTCGATCCGGCGATGCGGGGATGGGCCAATGACGTACCGAATTATTCGCCTCCCGTTGCGCTTGGCGACCCGATGCGCAGCTTTGCCGTGGGCGAGATCGTAGCCAGCCTGCACCCTGACTATGCCGAGGGCGATGTGGTAGAGGGGCTGTTGGGTTGGCAAACTCATGTCATCAGCGATGGCAGCACGATCGGCCACAAGATTACCGAAGCCGACCTGCCGCGCAGCTATGCGCTCGGGATTCTGGGGTTGAACGGGACAACCGCCTATTTTGGTTTGCTGGAATCTTGTGCCGCCAAGGCGGGGGATACGGTTGTGGTTTCAACAGCGGCGGGCGCTGTGGGATCGGCCGTAGGCCAGATCGCCAAGGTGATCGGCTGCCGCACCGTTGGCATCGCCGGAGGCCCTGAAAAGGTTCGCCAATGCCGCGAGGAATTTGGCTATGACGTGGCCATCGATTACAAGTCCGAGGACGTGGCCGAGGCGATCGCGGTGGCCTGCCCGGATGGGGTGGACTGCTATTTCGACAATACCTGCGGGCCGATTTCGGATGCGGTGATGACCAAGCTCGCGCAAGGCGCGCGGATAACGATTTGCGGAACGGCGGCGATCACGGAATGGGATCCACTGCCTGTTGGCCCCAGAATTCACCGAGAGCTTCTGGTTGCTCGGGCGCGGATGCAGGGCTTTCTGATCTTCGACTACAAGGACCGCCTGCACGAGGCCAGAACAGCTCTGGCGGGCTGGTTGAGAGATGGAAAGATCACCGTGCGGGAACATATTCTGGACGGACCAGAGGCCGCGTTGGATTCCATTGGGATGCTTTACCGGGGTGAAAACACGGGCAAACTGATCGTCAAGGTAGAATAATTCACTTTAGTTCGCGTTGAATTCCACTGGCAGGATGTCAGACCCGTAGGATCCAACATTGTCGATAGCCCAGGCTTCGCCGCCATAGGGATCATCGCCAATACGGCCAATGCCGAACTGTATTTCTTCGCTTGGGTTCTGCACGACCACTTGCACGGTATAGGCGCTTTGGGTGTTCACGTTTGACCGGACCGCCTCGTAGTTGGCGTCGCCGACCTCAGCCTCGTAATAGGCATTCGCGATCTCAAGCCGTTCAGCGGATACGTCACGATGTACGCTTTCACGCTGAATGAAGTTGTAGGACACCAGCGTTTCATCCGACCCGTCGTCATCTACCGAATTTGTGCTCCCTCCGTTCAGCCGGGTTGCGTCAATCATGACGCCATTAATGAACAGCCGCATCTGATCGGCTGCTTCCCAATTGCCGATCGTATGCAGATCGAACTCAAACATGGCGAATCCGGTGTCTGGATCGAAGCTGTAGGTATTCAGGACAACAGGGGAGCCACTCTGGTCGAAATACGGGCCGAGCATGTCAAACAGCAGTGGATCTTCATGTTCATCCGCGATTGTGATCCAGCCCTGATCACCATTGTTGAAATCGTTAAAGGCCAGTGCCACCAAGCCATCGTCACCGCCAGAGGTTCCGGTGTTGGGGTCATTCCCGCCGATCCCAGCAATAATGTCTGAGTTCAGCGAGTCACGAATGCTAAGAGCCAGGTTTTGCACCCCACCGCTGACGACTCCCGTCACCGCAAGGCCAAGCCCAACGGTCGCGCTGACAAGCGGCACCCAATCCGTGGTCACCGCTCCGTCTTCGCAAAGAACAAAGTCCTGCACAGGTTTCAGTCGCGTCATCGAAATGCACCGCCTAAGTGCCCCCGTGACATACCTAGATGGCAATCGCGCCCGAATTCCGGAGATTTTGAAGCGGTTTTGCCATAATTTGAGCGATATCAGGCGTTGAACAAGAAATGCAGAACGTCGCCATCCTTGACGGTATAGGCCTTGCCCTCGACGCGCATCTTGCCCGCTTCCTTGGCGCCGCTTTCCCCGTTGCAGGCGATGTAGTCGTCATAGGCAATGGTCTCAGCCCTGATAAAGCCACGCTCGAAATCGCCGTGGATGACGCCCGCGGCCTGCGGGGCTGCGGTGCCATGGCGGATGGTCCAGGCACGCGCCTCTTTGGGGCCGACGGTGAAATAGGTTTCCAGGTTCAGCAGGGCATAGCCCGCCCGGATCAGTCGGTCCAGACCGGCTTCTTCCAAGCCCATTTCGCCTAGAAACATTTCCGCTTCCTCGGCGTCGAGCTGGCTGATCTCTTCCTCAATCTGGGCCGAGATGATTACGGTCGCAGCCCCCTGTTCGCGGGCCATTTCCTCGACCTTGGCGGAAAACGCGTTGCCCTCAGCCGCCGAGCCTTCATCGACATTGCAGACATAAAGCACCGGCTTGGTGGTCAGCAGTTGCAGCATCTTCCAAGCCTTGGCGTCCTCGGCACTGACCTCGACCAGACGCGCTGGCTTGCCGTCTTCCAGCATCTTCTGCGCCTCGGCCAACAGCCGGTCCTGCTGCTGTGCTTCCTTGTCATTGCCTTTGAGCTTGCGCACCAGGTTGGCGCGGCGCTTCTCGATGCTTTCCAGATCGGCCAGCATCAGCTCGGTCTCGATGGTCTCGGCATCGGCAATCGGGTCGATCCGGCCATCGACATGGGTAATGTCGTCATCCTCGAAGCAGCGCAGAACCTGTGCGATGGCATCGGTTTCGCGGATATTGGCCAGGAACTGGTTGCCGAGGCCCTCGCCCTTCGACGCGCCCTTCACCAATCCCGCAATATCCACGAAGGTCATGCGCGCAGGGATGATCTGCTTGGACCCGGCAATCGCTGCCAGCTTGTCCAGCCGTGAGTCAGGCACGGCCACGTCGCCCACATTGGGCTCGATCGTGCAGAACGGGAAATTCGCCGCCTGCGCCGCTGCCGTTTTGGTCAGCGCATTAAACAGCGTGGACTTGCCCACGTTCGGCAGCCCGACAATACCCATCTTGAAGCCCATCTGGCCCTCCGCATCCTTGGTTCCGGCGCCTTCTATGCGGAAGCAGGCAGCGCTGCAACGGGCTCGTTGTCGCGAGGAGGTCAGGTATCTGATATGGCTTGCGTCGCCCCGGCAATTTCTATCGGCATCCCCTGCCCTTTATGCGGCGTAACCCACAGTTCCGAAGGGCGGCCCATTTCCTGGCCCTGCACCACGCGGAACGGCCCGGATTGGATGCCTGCATCGCGCAAATACCCAGCCAAGGCGGCAGCGGCAGCGCCGGTAGCGGGGTCTTCGTAAACGCCATGCCCGGCAAAAGCGTTCCGGGCATGGATCAGATCGGGCGCAATCCGGTGAAACAGCGTTACCGTCACGAAGCCGTGGCGCGACATGAACTCTGCGCCAGTGTCGAAATCATAGGCCATGTTGACCACGGTGTCGTCACGGGCCAGCGCCAATGCCAGGTGATCCGCCCCGCCATGCACGCGTGCAATCGGGATCAACGGGTCGAGATCATCCGCATCCAAGCCAAACAGGGCCATGACCTCTTGCTGCACATCAGGCTCTGACAGCGCATATCGGGTCGGAGGAGACACAAGCCGCGCGCCCCAGACCCCGTCCTGCTCATAAGCCTCGACCGAGATTTTGGTGTCATTCAGATGCAGCAGATAAACCGCGGCACCATGCGCCTGACCAAGCGCAGCACCAAGGGCAATCGTCGCATGGCCGCAGAACGGCACCTCCCCTTCCGGTGCGAAATAGCGCATCCGCCAGCCCGGCCCATCTGGTGCGGCAAACGCTGTTTCCGAATAGCCCACCTCTGCCGCGATCCGCTGCATGTCATCGTCGCGCGGCAGAGCGTCGGACAGCAGCACACCGGCCGGGTTCCCACCCTGCCCATTGCGAGTGAATGCGGATAATTTCTGAAGGGACATCGAACGCTCCTGGTGACATTGGTCCGCTTAAGCTGTGTCGCATTCAGGCCCGATGCAAATTCGAATGTATGACATCAGCCATTTCAGATGGTGATGTTCAGCAAGAGTCGTGGATTCAGGGCATTGATTTCCCCGCGGACATTCGCCAAACCGGGCCGGAAGACTTGCGAGGAACTGCCATGACCCGGATCGACGCCAAATTTGCCGCCCTGAAAGCCGAAGGGAAGAAGGCCTTCGTGGCCTACATCATGGCGGGGGATCCCGATTACGACACCTCGCTGGAGATCATGCAGGGCCTGCCCTCCGCCGGGGTGGATATCATCGAGCTTGGCCTGCCGTTCACCGACCCGATGGCCGATGGCCCGACCATCCAGCTTGCTGGCCAGCGCGCGCTGGAAGCCGGGCAAACCCTGCAAAAGACGCTGGATATGGCCGCCGAGTTCCGCAAATCTGACGATACGACCCCGATCGTGCTGATGGGATACTACAACCCGATCTACAGCCGGGGCGTGGATACGTTTTTGGTCGACGCCAAGGCCGCCGGGATCGACGGGCTGATCGTGGTGGACCTGCCGCCCGAAGAGGATGAGGAGCTGTGCATTCCTGCCCAGAAGGCGGGCCTCAACTTCATCCGCCTGGCAACCCCCACCACCGATGACAACCGCCTGCCCAAGGTGCTGCAGAACACGTCCGGCTTCGTTTATTACGTCTCAATTACCGGCATCACCGGCGCCGCTGCTGCCGAAGCCACCGATGTCGGCCCAGAAGTCGCGCGGATCAAATCGCAGACTGACCTGCCCGTGATCGTGGGTTTCGGCATTCGCACGCCCGAGACCTCTCAGGCCATTGCCTCTGTCGCGGACGGTGCCGTTGTGGGGTCCGCCATCGTGTCCGAGATCGCGGCGGGCAAGCCTGTGCCGGAAGTGCTGAATTTCGTGAAAGGCCTCGCGGACGGCGCGCATCGGGCCTGAACCCGATGACTGTCCTGACAGTCGGCAGCCTCGCCCCGGCGATCATCTCCGCAGCCCCCGCCACGCTCGCCTTTATTGCGACGACCGCACCCAGAACGCCATCGCTGCTGCCGGGTCTCTTGTCCATCCTATCCGTGCTTGGCTAAGGGGCTTTCCGCCTCAGGATATGCGTCGCTCGGTACTTCGCGACCTCTTCGCCGTTTTGATTATAGATCCGATATTGGATTTCTGTTCGCCCCCGATCAGGTCGTGATTGCGAGGGACTGGAACTTAGCACCTCCGCTTCGGTATGCAGCGTATCGCCCGGATAAACCGGCTTCATCCAGCGCATTTCATCGAGCCCCGGTGAACCCATTGAGGCTTCGTTCCACACATCAGCTTCCAGCGTCAGTACGAAGGCGGTCAGGATCGTATGAAAGCCGCTGGCGATAATGCCACCATAAGGCGATGCTTTCGCAGCCTCTGCATCTGTGTGGAACGGTTGCGGGTCCCACCTGCGCGCAAAGCCCACAATTTCCGCCAACGGCAGCGTTCGGGCCTGGGTCTTGAACCGGTAACCAACGGGCAGATCGTCGAAAAACATGCTTCCCCTCCATCTCTTTTCCCCTGCGGCAGAGTAACCGGAAAAAGCCCATTGTGAAAACTGTGCCACATTGGTAAGAATTTCTCACCAATCCTGGAGGAGCGCCCCATGCCCGTCATTACCAATATCGACGATCTCAAACGCATCTATAAGCGGCGCACCCCCAAGATGTTCTACGATTACGCGGAATCGGGCAGCTGGACGGAACAGACCTTCCGCGAAAACACCAGTGATTTCGACAAGTTGTACCTGCGCCAGCGCATCGCCGTAGACATGACCGGCCGCAGCACTGCGACGCAATTGGTTGGTCAGGACGTGTCCATGCCCGTGGCGCTGGCCCCGGTCGGGCTGACCGGAATGCAATGCGCGGATGGAGAGATCAAGGCCGCCCGTGCGGCCGAGAAGTTCGGCGTGCCCTTCACGCTTTCGACCATGTCGATCTGTTCGATTGAGGACGTGGCCGAGAACACGGAAAAGCCCTTCTGGTTCCAGGTCTACACGCTGAAAGACGACGATTTCATGCGGCGACTGTTTGATCGGGCCAAGGCTGCAAAATGCTCGGCACTCGTGATCACCGTAGATCTCCAGATCATGGGCCAGCGCCACAAGGACATCCGCAATGGCCTATCCGCCCCGCCCAAGCTGACCCCGAAATCGGTGGCCAACATGATGACCAAGGTTCAATGGGGCCTCGGGATGCTGGGCACCAAGCGGCGCACCTTCGGCAATGTGGTTGGACACGCCAAAGGGGTGGACGCCACCGGGTCTTTGTCTGCCTGGACAAGCCAGGCTTTCGATCATTCGCTGGACTGGGAGCGGATCAAGGAGTTCCGCAAGTGGTGGGACGGCCCGGTGATCCTCAAGGGTATTCTGGATGCCGACGACGCCAGGAAGGCGCTGGATGTGGGGGCCGATGCCATCGTCGTATCGAACCACGGCGGACGGCAGCTGGACGGGGCAATTTCCTCGATCCGGGCGCTGCCGGAAATTCTCGATGCCGTGGGCGACAAGATCGAGGTTCATCTCGACAGCGGCATCCGGTCGGGCCAGGACGTGCTAAAGGCCGTTGCAATGGGTGCCAAAGGCACCATGATCGGGCGCGCTTTTGTCTATGGTCTGGGTGCCATGGGCGAGGCTGGCGTCACAAAGGCGCTGGAGGTGATCCACAAGGAACTGGACACCACCATGGCGCTTTGCGGCGAACGCGACGTGAAGAACCTTGGGCGCCACAACCTGCTGGTTCCCAAGGGCTTTTCCGGCGAGTGGGAATAAGGGAAAGGGCGACCACAAGGGCCGCCCCCATCTTTTATGCCGCCGTATCGAGCCCTCTGCCTTTCAGCAGCGCCTCTACCCCCGGCATCCGGCCCCTAAACTGGGTGTAAAGCGCGTCGGCCTCTTCGCTGCCACCTGCCGACAGGATGAACCGTTCCAGCTTCTGGGCCGTGTCGGGATCGAACACATCGCCTGTTTCCTCGAACGCCTCGAACGCATCCGCATCCATGACCTCGGACCACATGTAGCTGTAGTAGCCAGACGAATAGCCGTCGCCCGAGAACACATGCGCAAACTGCGGTGTGGCGTGGCGCATGACGATGGCACGCGGCATCCCGATACGTGCAAGCGTTTTGGCCTGCGCCGCCATCGGGTCGGCCGGTGCGAGGCCGTCGTGGAAATCGAGATCAACCAGCGCCGAAGCCACGTATTCCACCGTCTGAAAGCCCATGTCATACGTCCGCGCCGCCAGCAGCCGGTTCAGCAGGTCCTTTGGCATGGGCTGGCCGGTTTCCGCGTGAACTGCGTGTTTTTCCAGAACCTCCGGCACGTCGAGCCAATGCTCATAAAGCTGGCTCGGCAGTTCTACGAAATCGCGCGCGACCGAGGTGCCCGATATCGATACATAGGTCACGTCCGACAGCATCTGATGGAGTGCATGGCCGAACTCATGGAAAAGCGTTCGTGCATCGTCATAGCTTAGCAAAGCGGGTGCGCCATCGGCGGGCTTGGCGAAGTTGCAGACGTTCACGACAATAGGCCGTTCCTCACCATCGAGCTTGGACTGGCTGCGCATTGCCGAACACCAAGCGCCCGACCGTTTAGACCCCCGCGCGTAATAATCACCCAGGAAAACCGCCATATGGCGACCGTTTCGCGTGACCTCCCAAGCGCGCACATCCGGGTGATACATGGGCTGATCTAGCGGTGCAAAGTCCAGTCCAAACAGCCGGTTCGCGCAGTCGAAAGCTGCCTCGATCATCCGGTCGAGCTGGAAATAGGGCTTCAGCTCTGCCTCATCCAGATTATGTTCCGCAACCCGTCGTTTTTCCGAATAATACCGCCAGTCCCACGGCTCCAGATCGCCATTGATACCCTCGGCCTGCATCATCTCGGTCAGGCGCTCCGCATCGCGTTCGGCCTGCGCCTTGGCGGGTTCCCACACCTGCATCAGCAGATCGCGCACGTTGCCCGGTTTGCCCGCCATTTCGGTGTCGAGCTTGAAGGAAGCGAAGCTGTCATAGCCCAGAAGCCGCGCCCGTTCCTCGCGCAGGGCAAGCGTCTCGGCGGCAATCGCTCGGTTATCGGTTTCGCCACCATTTGCGCCCCGCGCGGCCCAGGCCTGCATGGCCTTTTCACGCAAATCACGACGGGGCGAAAATTGCAGGAACGGCACGATGAGAGAGCGTGACAGCGTCACGACCGGGCCGTCCGAGCCCTTTTCTTTCCCCGCCGCACGAGCGGCATCAACAACGAAGCCAGGCAGACCCTCTAGATCGTCTTCGCTAAGTTCCATGAACCAGCTTCGCTCGTCAGCCAGAAGGTTCTGCGTAAACTGCGTCCCCAGAACGGCAAGACGCGACATCACATCGGTCAGACGGTCCCGGTCGGGCCCTTCCAGCGCGGCGCCTGCACGTGTGAAGCTGCGATGCGTCAGGTAGAGAACGCGCAGTTGTTCCGGGCTCAGCCGAAGCGTACCCCGCGCCCGCCAGAGCGCGTCGATCCGGGCCCAAAGCGCTCGGTTATTGGTGACCTCGGAGGAATACGCAGAGAGTTTCGGCGCCATGTCCCGCTGCAACGCCTCTCGCGCCGGGTTCGCATCGGCCCCGGCAAGGTTGTAAAACACCCCGGCCACCCGGTCGAGAAGCTGGTCGGCCCGCTCCAGCGCTTCGATTGTATTGGCGAATGTGGGCGGTTCGGGATTGTCAGCAATCGCGCTGATCGCGGCGCGACCATCCTCTAGCGCATGGTCCAGCGCCGGGGCGAAATGGGCGTCTTCAATCTGTGCGAAAGGCGGCAGGGTGAAGGGCGTGGTCCAATCCTGCAGAAGCGGGTTCGTCATCATATATCTCCTTTGGGATCAAGATAGGTGAGCCTCTCACCGCTGGCGAGGGCGAGATCCTTCAAACGGTTGAGTTTTATGTCCGCGAGATCGTGGGGGCTGCCCTTGAAGGTGAGTTCAAGCCTTCAGCAGGGTCGCGGCCCCCTGTCATGTCACGGCCCGCCCCCATGACGTGATCTGGAAATCTTTGCCGGCCGGTAGGGCGCTGGTGGTCTTGTCATCCCTCTGATCTGCGACACCACCGCACCGCTTGTCCGTGGCAGTGCGGCGCGACGGCATCACCGACGCAAGGACGGCAACCCGACCCCGGTCGACTGGAACCCACCATCGACGGCAATCACCTGGCCCGTGACGTAACTCGCCTTATCGGAACACAAGAACACGATCACATTGCCAATCTCGTCTTCGCTGCCATAGCGATTAAGCGGGATCGCGTCGTGATAGGCGTCGATGATATCTTGCGTATGCACCGCCATGGCCAGTTTCGTTGCAACAGGTCCGGGGCAGACGCAGTTTGCGCGGATGCCCCATTCGCCCCATTCCGCCGCCTGTTGTTGAGTAATTTGAATGACCCCGGCCTTCGAAGTGCCATAGGCCACTCGCAAGGTAGAGGCCCGCAACCCCGAGATTGACGCGATGTTTACAATCGTACCCTTGGCCTCTTTCAAGGCCGACGCGCAGGCTTGTGAACACAGGAACACGCCGTCCAGATTGGTTTCCATGACCCGGCGCCAGCGCTCGAAATCGGTCTCGTCGATGGGGCCGAAATCAGCAACACCCGCGTTGTTCACCAAAGCGTCGATGCGTCCGAACTTCGACTGCACCTCGGCCACCATCGCCGTGACCTGATCGGGTTGCGATACGTCGCAGACAACGGGCAAGACGTTTTCCAAAGCAGCTGCCGCTTCCAAAAGTGCAGGCACATCGCGGTCGATCATCGCTACGCGGCGACCCTCTTCCAGAAACAGTTTCGTGGTGGCCAGACCGATCCCTCGGGCGGCGCCTGTTACAATCGCGGTTTTCTGCATGGTCACACCCATTTCGCCATCGGTGGCAAGCTCATCAGCACTGCATTTGCATCATGTCCTGTCGCCAGACCGAACTTGGTGCCCCGATCATAGACAAGGTTGTATTCGGCATAGAGACCTCGGTGGACCAGTTGAGCGTCCTTGTCGGCATCCGTCCAAGGGGTATTCCGGCGCTTCTCGGTCACTGGCAGGAAGGCGGGCAGGAAAGCACGGCCAATATCCTTGGTCAGCGCGAAATCGGCTTCCCAGTCACCGCTGTTGCGGTCATCCATAAAGATACCGCCGACGCCCCGCGCACGACACCGGTGCGGCACGAAGAAATACTCATCTGCCCAAGCTTTTAGCTCCGGGTAGAGGTTTGGCCCATGCGGGTCGAGATGCTGTTTCTGCACAGAATGGAAATGCGCCGTGTCTTCGTCGTATTCGATACAAGGGTTCAGGTCCGAACCGCCCCCGAACCACCAGGCATGTGGCGTCCAGAACATGCGGGTGTTCATGTGAACGGCCGGGGAATGTGGATTTTGCATATGCGCCACAAGGGAAATACCGGACGCCCAAAAGCGCGGATCATCCTCCATCCCCGGAACGCCGCGCGCAGCCATGGCTTTTTGCGCCTGTGCGCCCAACTTACCGTAGACGGTTGAGACGTTTACGCCGACCTTCTCGAACACGCGGCCACCGCGCATGACGCTCATCAATCCGCCGCCTGCATCTGACCCATCTTCAGATGCGCGTTTGGTTTCCGTCACGTCGAAGCGCCCGGCTGGCAAGCCCGCGAATGGCCCCTCGGTCTGGCTGTCTTCCAGCGCCTCAAAGGCGGCGACAATCTGGTCCCGCAGATCTCGGAACCAGCCAGAGGCGCGGGCTTTTCTAGCGTCAAACGGGTCGCTCATGTCGGTCTCCTTCGCGGGTCGGCGGGACTGTGCCCAATCGCGCCGCCTAGGTCCAGAGCGTGACGAGCAGATGTTGCGGCCAGATCGTCGCGTGCCCCGATATATCGAATTGGACGAAATCGTATCAAAGATAGGCAAGGTTAATGATGGATTCTCCAACAAAAATCACCTAGGCTGAGGTCAAAGCCGCACCAGACGGCAAAACATGCCGCGACAGACGGCAACAGAGGCAGACAGAGCAGTTTCGTGATCCGAAGAACGCTCCTTTCGACCCTAACGGGTCTTCTTGTGCTATTGGGCACAATCCTGGCCGTGGTTTCCCCGGCACAGGCCGCGCCCTATGCGGCAATGGTTATCGATGCGCGCACCGGCGAGGTCCTGCATTCCAGGAATGCCGACACCCGGTTGCATCCCGCGTCCCTGACCAAGATGATGACGCTTTATATCGCGTTCGAGGCAATCCGGCTTGGCGAGATCACCCTTGATACGCAAGTAAGGATTTCCCGCAATGCGGCAGCGGAACCCCCTTCTCGCCTTGGGTTGCAGGCCGGCAGCACGATCCGCCTGCGCTATTTGATCCGCGCGGCTGCAATTCGGTCTGCAAATGATGCAGCAACCGCAATCGGTGAGGCAATTTCCGGCTCGGAAGCCGCCTTTGCCCGGCGCATGAACCGCACGGCCGAAGCACTTGGGATGACGCGGACGACATTTCGCAACGCCAACGGGCTGACGGAAGAGGGCCACCTGTCAACCGCCCGCGACATGACCACCATGGGGCGGCGGCTGTTCTACGACTATCCGCAATACTACAACCTGTTTTCACGGCGCACGGCGGATGCCGGGATTGCCACGGTCCGCAACACGAACCGCCGCTTTCTGGACGCCTATCGCGGGGCGGACGGGATCAAGACGGGATACACGCGCGCTGCGGGCTACAACTTGGTGGCCTCGGCAGAACGCGGCAATGTACGCATCATCGCGACTGTGTTCGGTGGACGCTCCTCTGCCAGCCGGAATGAGCGGATCATGGAACTGCTTGATATGGGCTTTGCCCGAGCTCCGGCCAATGCCACGGTCCGAAGGCCGGATTTGCCGGTCTATGGCCAGGATGACGGGCGAGCAGGGCGAACTATCAGGCCAAATGGCCTTGTCACCAGCAGCCTGCGCCCGCTGCCACGCCCCTTGCCAGCCAGAGAGCCCGAAGAGATTCCCGAAGCCTCGCCTGACCTGATCGCCGCCGTCGAAGACGCCGTTGAAGACGCGCTGGCCGATCCGCCCGAGCAGGAATTGAGCGAAGCAATCCCCGAGCCGGAAGCTCGACCTGATGAAAGCGAGACCGAGGTGCTAACGATCGCAGAGGTCGTTGAGACGGTTCTGGAAGAGGCCGAGGACGAGGTCGAACTTGCCAGCATCGCGCCAGTTCAACGACCGGAAATCGTGGCTTATGACTCCACGGAGATTGAACTCGCCGTGATTGATCCTGACCCGGAACCGCCCGTGCAGGAGATCGTGACGCGCGCGTCTTCGACCGGCAGCCGGCTTTATGGCGTGTCTCTTGGGCGCTACCCGTCGCGTTTCGCCGCCGAGCAACTGCTTCTCCGCACGGCCTTGGCAGAACTGGGCACTTTCGATGAGGCGTTGCGCAACGTGGTACAGCGCACCGGCGGGTTCGAGGCGCAATTCGCGGGCATGGGGCAGGAACAGGCGGAACGGGCCTGCGCGCGGCTTATGTCGCGAAACATCACCTGCACGACCTACGGGCCCTGAGAATCCGCTGCCGGAAGGCGAAAGAAGGATCTTGCAAGATCCTTCAAGGGTTTTTGGAAAAACCTTCCCCGGCGCCTATGTTTTCGGTTTGTCGTCGTAGTCACCGCTGAGAATGCGATTTGCATCGCCCTCTGGGTCGTCAAATTGCCCGCGCTTCAACAGCCAGAAGAACCCGGCCAACCCGATTGCCCCCAGAAACAGGGACACAGGGATCAGAATGACGAGAACGTCCATAACGGGCTTCCTTTCCGATCAGCGCAGCCGCAGCGCGTTCAGCGATACGGTTATCGAACTGGCCGACATCGCCAAGGCCGCCATCAAGGGCGTCGCAAACCCGGCAATGGCGAAGGGTACGGCGATGACGTTGTAAACCGTTGCGATCGAGAAGTTTTCCCGAATCCGCGTGCGGGCTTTGACTGAGGTCTCGAACGCATCGGCAATGGGCGCCAGGTCTTTGCCAAGCAGCACCATGTCAGACGCCACCCGCGCCGCATCCAGCGCTGTGGCCGGGGAGATCGAGACATGGGCCGCCGTCAGGGCTGCCGTATCGTTCAGCCCGTCGCCCACCATCAGCACCTTGGCACCCTCGCGGGCCAATTCCGCCACACGGGCGGCTTTTTGGTCGGGCAGCGCCTCGGCCAGTACTTCGTCGATCCCAATCTCTGCGGCAAAGCGTGTCACCGCACCTTGCGTGTCGCCGGAAATCAGGATCACCCGCAAGCCGCTGCGCTTCAGTCCCTCTACTGCCTCGGCTGCGCCGGGTCGCATGGAATCGATAAAGCTGATGGGATGGGGTGTTTCGTCTGCGATTTGAAGGAACGTCGCGGTGACGTCGGGTGCTTCGGCACCGACCCATGTGGCGCGGCCAAGGCGAACGGGTTTGCCGTTCCACCGGCCCTCAACGCCAAAACCCGGCACCTCTCGCACATCCGTCAGCGGCACCGGCAAACGGCCCATATCGCGCAACC
The DNA here is from genome assembly GCF_050896395.1 of Nioella aestuarii. Lineage (NCBI taxonomy): Bacteria > Pseudomonadati > Pseudomonadota > Alphaproteobacteria > Rhodobacterales > Paracoccaceae > Nioella > Nioella aestuarii. The sequence goes on from NZ_JBPBBA010000002.1 coordinate 15,862, forward strand.
CTCGGGCGAGGGCCTCTGCCAGCGGGTGGGCCGAGATCGTGGCCAGCGACAGAGCCACGCCCTGCGCCTCGTCTGGCAGATCAGACAGCCCCACGGGATGCGGTGCGCCCATCGTCAATGTGCCGGTCTTGTCGAAGACGACTGTATCAACCTCGGCCAGCCGTTCCATGGCGGTGCCGTCCTTGATCAGCATCCCCTTGCGGAACAGGCGACCGGAGGCAGCGGTGGTCACTGCGGGAACGGCAAGGCCAAGCGCACAGGGGCAGGTTATGATCAGAACGGCGGCCGCGATGTTCAGCGATACGCGCAGATCGAAGGTGTAAAGATACCAACCCAGAGCCGCGAGGGCCGAGAGGATATGCACGCCAGGCGCATAAAGCTTCGCCGCCTGATCGGCGAGCGACGTGTAATTGTTACGCCCCGATTCCGCGATGGCAACGAGGTCTGCGATACGGTGCAGCGCGGTGTCCTCGCCAGCCGCCGTCACTTCAACGGTAAGCGGTCCGGTCAGGTTCACTTCTCCAGCCGACACCGCAGTTCCCGGACCCGCAAAGGCGGGCAGGCTTTCACCGGTCATCAGGGCGCGGTCGATCTCAGAGGTGCCGTTGCGCACCACGCCATCCACGGGCACGCGGCCACCGGGTTTGACCAGAACGGTGTCACCTGCGATCAGCTCGGCGACGCCAACGGTTTCGGTTTCTCCATCCGCAGACAGACGCAGTGCGCGCGGCACTTCCATCGCGGCCAATTCCTGCGCGGCGGAGCGGGCAGAGGCGCGGGTGCGGTAATCCAGATAGCGGCCCGCGAGCAAGAAGAAGGTCAACGAGATTGCAGCGTCGAAATAGGCGTGCTCACCGGAATGGATCGTTTCATAGAGTGATGTCCCCACGGCGAGAAGGATCGCCAGCGTGATCGGCACATCCATGTTCAGCCGCCCATTCTTCAGAGCAGACCAAGCGTTCACGTAGAAGGGTTTGCCAGTGAAGACGATCGCTGGCAGAACGATGAACGCAGAAATCCAGTGCATCATGTCACGCGTCACGCCTTCGGCCCCGGACCAGACCGCGACCGACAGAAGCATCACGTTCATCATCGCGAAGCCCGCCACGGCCAGCCGCATCAGCAGGTCTTTGCTGGCACGGTCGGCCTCGGTCGTCGCCAGAATGCCCGGGTCGAGCTCGTGTGCCTCGTACCCCACGCGGTCCAGCACCTGCACGAGATCCTCTGCCGTCACGTCTGCTTCGGCCTCGACCATGGCACGTTTGAGCGTCAGGTTGACCCGAGCGGAATGCACGCCCGGTGCCTTGGCCAGCGCCTTCTCCACCGTCGAGATACAGGCCGCGCAATGGATACCCGGCAGCGACAGCATCAACCGCGCGTCCTTCTGCACCTCAGCCAGGGCCTCTGCCGCCGGGGTGACCGAACAGGCGGGGCAAACGGCAAGACTTGGGCGTTCGAACGTGGCGCTCATGGCAGGATTATCCCCGCACGGTGAAGGTGATGTTGTGGCGATAATCGGTGCCATCTCGGGCGGTGCCGGTCAGGCGCAGACGCCAGCGGCCCTCGGAAACCTCAACAGGCGCGTTGAAGGCACCCGCGTTGCGGGTCAGCTCCAGAAGCTGGTCTTCCTCTCGGTTGGTGGGACGGGTCAGCAGTGCCTCCAACTGGGCCGGGGCGACGGGCTGGCCACTGTCATCGACCAGATGCAGGGTCAGAACACCCGTTTGTGCATCCACCTCGACCGAGGCGTTCCAACCCAGAGCCTCCTGCGCGTCCCGGCGAATGTCAAAGTCCTGGCTGTCGGCGTAGGAGGATGAAACCTCAAGCCCCGGAAAGGTGCGCACCGCATTCACGGCCATGAAGATGTTGACGCCGATGATGATGCCGAACCCGGCGATGAAGATTATCAGAACCTTGCGGCCCGTCAGTTCCCGGCCCCCCGATTTTTGTTCTGCTTCGCTCATGTCAATTCTCCCGTCCGTTGAACACGGTGTCTTCGAAGGTACGTGTTCCGCTTGCCTGATCTTCCACCCAGAGGCGGAAATCGGTGCGGTCCTGACTGGCCGCCGGGTCGCCGGGGCGGGCCAGAACATAGACACGCTGCAACTGGGTGCTGTCAGCCGGAACGGTGACGGTCAGTTGATCGGTGCCTTCCAGCTCGATCCGCAGGATCTCGGACGAGGTCAGTGAAATGTGAAAGTCCGTCGCGTCGTGCTGCATATTGCGGATCCGCACGTCATAAGTGTTGCGGATCGTTCCATCCGACAGGGTCACATAGGTCGGGTTTCGGATCGGCGACACGGTTATGTCGATATCGGATCGGATGAACAGCATCACGGTCAGGGCCACGCCAATAGCAGACCAGAGAACGGTGTAGATCATGGTCCGCAGACGAAAGATGTGCTGCCAGATCGGTTTCTTTTCATTGCCGGCCCGTTCGTTTGCTTCGTCCGTCAGTGCCATATAGTCGATCAGGCCGCGCGGCTTGCCGATCTTGTCCATGATGTCATCGCAGGCGTCGATGCAAAGCGCACAGGTAATGCATTCCAGTTGCTGGCCATCACGGATGTCGATCCCCACGGGGCAGACATTGACGCAGGCCACGCAGTCGATGCAATCGCCCAGTTGCTCGGCATCTGCGCCCTTGCGGTGCTTGCCGCGCGGTTCGCCCCGCCATTCACGGTAGGCCACTGTGATCGTATCTTCATCCATCATCGCGGCCTGGATACGCGGCCATGGGCACATGTAGATGCAGACCTGTTCACGCATGAAACCGCCGAACACGAATGTGGTGAAGGTCAGGATGCCGATCGTAGCGTAAACCACATTGGGTGCCTGGAAGGTCACAAGCTGAACCAATAGCGTCGGCGCATCGGTGAAATAGAAAACCCACGCCCCACCCGTCGCAACGGCGATCAGGAACCAGCTTATGTATTTGATGATCCTCAGGCGGATCTTCCTGGCGTCCCACTTGGCCTTCCACAGGCGCAGGCGTGCGTTACGATCACCCTCGATCCAACGTTCGACGGTATAGAATAGGTCCGTCCAAACGGTCTGCGGACAGGCATAGCCACACCAGACCCGGCCAAGAGCCGAAGTAAACAGGAACAGGCCAAGCCCCGCCATGATCAGAAGGCCCGCGACGAAATAGAATTCGTGGGGCCAGATCTCGATCCAGAAGAAAAAGAAGCGGCGGTTCGCAAGATCCAGCAGCACCGCCTGATCAGGCAGCGAAGGGCCGCGATCCCAACGGATCCAGGGCGTTAGATAGTAGATGCCCAAGGTCACGATCATGATGATCCACTTGAGGTTCCGGAAATTGCCACTGACGCGCTTGGGAAAAACAGGTTCACGGGCGGCGTACAGCTTTTGCGTTTGGTCTGCGGAACTCATGACTGGAGCGTCCCCTTGGAGTCGGATTGCCTTGGCTTGCTTGGTGTTTAGGCGGCGAGGCCTCGGTCAACTTTGACGTGGATCAAGAAACGCCGCTGCACTGCAAAAAAGATGAGTTCGCTTCATAGGTTTTCGGCCTCCTGCGCTGAAATGCCCGCACGACATGAAAAAGCCGACCTGTGGGAAGGCCGGCTTTTCGCGTCTCGTGATACGGACAGGCTCAGGTGGGCGGATCGATAAGACCGCGCGAAATCGCTTCGTCCTGCGCGATGTAGAATTCGTCATGATAGGTGTCGATTGGATGCCCTGACCCTGCCGGCGCATCGGCGTATTGGGCCATGTTGTTCATGTGGTCGAGCAATTGCTGGTCTTCGAAGTTTGCCATCCAAGCAACGTAGGAGTCATAGATTCCTGGGTTGCTCATGTCCCACTGCCCGGCTTCCCAGGCCACGGCGGCGCTTCCGAAGCTGGCCGAGATTGTCTGTGTTTCCAATTGGCTCTGCATGTCGCCAGACAGGTCTTCGACCCCGCCCGAAACGACTGCCATCGTTGCCAGCCCAAGCCCGACCAATCCGGCCGTCAGGACCACCCAGTCAACCGTAACTGCGCCGGACTCTTCGGTCAGAAACAGCCGGGTGCTGTTTTTCAGATTGTGCATGTCCACTGTCCTCAAAGTGTTTTTCGTGGCGCCACCCTGCCGGATGACCATGCAAAGGTTAGGACCAATTCTCGTCAAATCTTTGTTCAATGAGATGAGGACGGAGGACAAGGAAGGTGTCGGTTCTGCAGGAAACGCGCGAACAGGACCAGAACCGACACCCATTCCTTCGGCCAGGAGGGGCCTCCGGATCTCTTGTCTCTTGTGGTGTCGGCCCCGTAGGAAACGCGCGAACAGGACCAGGGCCGACACCAGTCCCGCCGACCGGGAGGGGTCTTTGGGATCTCTTGTCTGTTTCGGTGCCGGCCCCTTAGGAAACGCGCGAACAGGACCAAGGCCGGCACCGTGCACCAAAGGCCGGGAGGGGCCTTTGGATCTCTTGTCAGGGATTACTCCCCGCCGCCTAACGAATGGACGTAGACGGAAACCGAGCGGATCTCTGCTTCGCTGAGACGGCCCGCTGCAGACGCCTCTGCGGACCACGGCGGCATCACGCCAAACCGGGCATACCGCACTGTCTGTTCAAGGGCAGCTTCGTCGCCACCATAGAGCCAGATGGCATCGGTCAGGTTTGGAGCGCCGAGGAACCGGTCACCGGTGCCGTCATCCATGTGGCAGGATGCGCAGTTGTTGAGGAACACCTCTTCCCCCGCAGCAGCCAACGTCGCGTCATGATCCTGGTTGGACATGTTCCGGACATATTGGACGACGCTGGTGATGTCCTCATCTGACAGGATCTCGTCAAATGCGGTCATCTCGGAATAACGGGCGTCGAAATCGTCTTCGTTCCGGATACCGTGGCTGATGGTGAAGTGGATCTCGTCGATCGAGCCACCCCACAGCCAGTCGTCGTCCAGCAGGTTGGGATAGCCAACCGCGCCAGCCGCGCCCGAGCCATGGCACTGTGCACACCAGGTACGGAAGATCGCACCGCCACCCTGGATCGCGTAGTTGTAGAGGTCGGGGTTCTCATCGGCATTGATTGCCGCAAGCTCCACCTCTTCGATCTGCGCACGGATCGGGGCGTTCATCTCTTCGAACGAGGCGATGTCGTCCGCCACTTCACCACGGGTTGAATAGCCAAGCACACCTGAGGTGGCAGAGCTCACCAGCGGCCAAGCAGGATAAAGCACGGTGTAGATCGCGCCCCAGACGATACAGGCGTAGAAGGTCCACAGCCACCAGCGTGGCAGGGGATTGTTGAACTCTTTGATCCCGTCCCAGGAATGACCGGTGGTATCCGGATCGCCCTCTTGCAGGATCTGTTCTTCGGGATGGTTTTGTTCGGTCATTGCCGCGCCTCCGTAAGATGGGCGTCCTGGGCGCCGGGCAGCGGGGCCCGGGCCGGCTTGTCGTCGTGGCGGAAGGGGATATTCGCGGTGTCCTGGTGCACCTTGCGGCTACCAGGCCGCAGGGTGAACAGGATCACGCAGACGAAGACGAGGAACATAAAGACCAGTCCCCAGCTTCCCGCAAAAACCCGCATGATGGTGTAGGTATCTTCCATCGCTCTGGCCCCCTTATCGGCTTTCGTCGGGCGTGAAGGTCGAGAAATCGACCAGCGTACCCAACATCTGCATGTAAGCGATCAGGGCATCCATCTCGGTCACAGCCGGATTTCCGTCAAAATCGCGCACCTGCGCCCCGGGATAGCGTTCCGCCACGGCGTCATCACCGAAATCGGTGGCCTGTTCGACAAAGTCATAGGCCGCCTGTTCGATCATCTCATCGGTATATGGAACTCCCACGATCCGGTGCGTCGACATCAGATCGGCGATGTAGCCCGGTTCGATCTCGGTCTCGGCGAGGTAGCCATAGGACGGCATCACCGATTCCGGCACCACCGACTGCGGATCAGAGAAGTGATCCACATGCCACTCGTCCGAGTAGCGGCCACCGACGCGGGCAAGGTCGGGCCCCGTCCGCTTTGATCCCCACTGGAACGGGTGGTCATACATGGACTCTGCCGCGAGGCTGTAGTGCCCATAGCGTTCCACCTCGTCCCGCATGGGCCGGATCATCTGGCTGTGGCAGACATAGCACCCTTCGCGAATGTAGATCTCGCGCCCGGTCAGTTCGAGCGGGGAGTAGGGGCGCATGCCCTCCACTTCCTCGATCGTATTGTCCAGGTAGAACAAGGGGGCGATCTCTACGATCCCACCGATGGTCACAACCCCAAGGCTCAGCACCAGCAGGAGGGTTGCGTTGGTCTCGATCTTCTTGTGTCCGTCGAGAAAAGCCATCTTGGTTCCCTCCTTATTCTGCGGGTGCCGCAACGGGGGCGTCTGCCTTGGCAGCACCTTTCCGCACGGTCATCCAGAGGTTGTAGGACATGATCAGCGCACCCCCGAGGAACATCGTTCCACCCAGGCCACGGACCACATACATCGGGAACTTGGCGGCAACGGTGTCGGCGAAGCTGTTCACGAGGAACCCTTGCGCATCGACTTCACGCCACATCAGACCTTCCATGATACCAGTCACCCACATGGACGCCGCGTAGAGCACGATGCCGATGGTGGCGAGCCAGTAGTGCCAGCTGACCATCCGCAGGCTATAGAGCCGCTCCTTGCCCCAAAGCTTGGGAACCAGGTAGTAGAGCATCCCGAAGGTGATCATCCCGTTCCAGCCGAGCGCACCGGAATGCACGTGGCCAATGGTCCAGTCGGTGTAGTGCGACAGCGAGTTCACCGCGCGGATCGACATCATCGGGCCTTCGAACGTGGACATCCCGTAGAAGGCCACCGAGGTCACCATCATCCGCAGGATCGGGTCGGTGCGCAGCTTGTCCCATGCGCCGGACAGCGTCATCAGACCGTTGATCATACCACCCCAGGAGGGCATCCACAGCACGACCGAGAACACCATGCCAAGGGTCGAGGCCCAATCCGGCAGCGCGGTATAGTGCAGGTGGTGCGGACCGGCCCAGATATACAGGAAGATCAGCGCCCAGAAGTGGATGATCGACAGCTTGTAGGAATAGACCGGGCGTTCGGCCTGCTTCGGGATGAAGTAGTACATCATGCCCAGGAAGCCCGCGGTCAGGAAGAAGCCCACGGCGTTATGCCCGTACCACCACTGCGTCATGGCATCCTGTACACCCGACATCAGCGAAACCGAGCGCGACCCGAAGATCGACACCGGCACAGCCAGGTTGTTGACCACGTGCAGCATGGCGACGGTCACGATGAAGCTGAGAAAGAACCAGTTGGCCACGTAAATGTGGGGTTCCTTGCGCTTCAGCAGCGTGCCAACGAAGAGCAGCAGGTATGCCACCCAGACGATTGTCAGCCACAGGTCGATATACCACTCAGGTTCAGCATATTCGCGGCCCTGCGTGCCACCCAGAACATAAGCCGTGGCGGCCAGCAGGATGAAGAACTGGTAGCCCCACAGCACGAACCAGGCCAGTCCGCCGCCCCACAGGCGCGCGGCAGAGGTCCGCTGCACGACATAGAAGGACGAGGCCAGCAGGCCGGTGCCACCGAATGCAAAAATCACCGCTGACGTGTGCAGCGGGCGCAGGCGACCGAAATTGAGATACCCTTGCGCCCATTCGAAGTTGAGCTCGGGGAAGGCCAGCTGAAACGCGATGAAGACCCCCACAAGGAAGCCCACAACGCCCCAGAAGGCGGTCAGAGCCACGCCGACCCGAACCGGACCGTCCATGTACTCTGCTTCCAGCACCGCAGCCGGTACCGGTTCATCTGTGCGGCGCAGCTGCCACAGGAAAAGCCCTGCTGCTGTCACCATGACCAGGATCATGTGGATCATGTAGATCATGTCCCGGGCATAACTGGCCGCGATTGCGGCCAGCACCGCAACCAGGCCAAGGATCAGTAGCTTTAGATAATCAAGCATCGATCGTCCCTTCGTCGCGCCCCGGTACCGACTCAACTCAAGCCATCCGGGACTGTTCCATCTGCCCCCCAAATCGCGCAGCTGCAGCATTGGGGCCTTGATCCATGTCAAGTTTGGCGAAGGTTCCTGTTGATGCAGGTCAATGTATGCCCGTGCGCCACGCGATAATGCTTACTCAGCAGCCACGGAGGACCAATCATGGCCTATAAAAGCGTTTTCACCGTCGTTACCGATCTTTCCGATGTAGGGCCGGTTCTGGAAGCCGCCCTGCCCTTCGTTCGGGCCCAAGGCGCCCATCTGGATGTGCTTTGCCTTGGCATCGACCGGACCCAGACCGGATATTACTTCGCGGGCGCCACCGCGATGATGCATGAAGAAACCCTGATGTTTGCCCAGAGCGAGGCGAAAGGCATCGAAGAAGCCGTGCGTGAACGGCTTGGCCGGACCGAAGTCAGCTGGGGTGTGGATGCCGTCGTTGCGCAAACCGCCACGGTAGCGGGCCTTGTCGCACGCCGGGCGCGGTTCGCCGATCTGGTGATGCTGCCGAAACCCTATGGACCGAACCGCACCATGGACGCCCCGGTAATCGTCGAATCCGCCATGTTCCAGGGGCAAGCGCCCGTCATGGTCCTGCCCGGAGACGCCGCGCCGGGCACTGCGCCTTCCAAGGTCGTAGTCGCCTGGAATGAAAGCGCAGAAGCGATGTCAGCCGTGCGCCGGGCCTTGCCCTTGTTGATTGCGGCGAGCGAGGTCAACATCCTGATCATCGACCCTCAGACCCACAGCACCGACAGCGCCGATCCCGGCAGCGAGCTGTGCGAAATGCTGACCAGGCATGGGGTTAAGACGGAGCTTTCCATTGTCGCAAAGACTCTGCCACGTGTTTCCGACATGATCTTGCGGCATGTCACGGACCAGAATGCGGAGCTGCTGGTGATGGGCGCCTACGGGCATTCCCGCTTCCGCGAGGCAATTCTGGGCGGGGCGACCCGCAACTTGCTGGAACAGGCTGAGGTTCCGGTGCTGATGGCTCACTAGGCTGCGTCGATCCAACGGCATCGGCGGAAGGGGCATCCAACGGGTGCCCCTTTTCCTTTGCGCAACATGCAGAAACCAAGCCGAAACAGAACTATGTGGATTACCTATTGCGTTAGTGTCATTTTGACACTATAGTGAGTCTCATAACCTCATCACCCAACCAATAGGACCAAAAGCCATGTTCTGCACCGCCCATCACCAGCCCCGCCCGCGCCCGGCCGCAGCCGATATCACCCGCAATACCGACCGCCGCGTTCGCGTTGCTGCCGAAAAGCCCCGCGCACCCGGTCAGATTTTCACCGATTTCGCCAGCATCTGATTGTTCACTGTATCCGGTCAGATATAGACGCCGCCATCCGCGTCATCGCCGGTTTCATCCATCAGCGCCTCGACATCGGGCACGATGATATGGCGCTTGCCCTTCAACTCGATCACGCCGTCGCGCTTCAGCGCAGACATCTGGCGGCTCACGGTTTCCAGCGTCAGGCCCAGATAGTCGGCCATTGCTTCGCGGGTCAGGGGCAGATCAAATGCCATCTCGGATGACGTCGCCGAATTTTTCAGGCTCGCATCACGCCGCGCAATAATCGACAGAAAGCTCGCAATTTTCTCGCGTGCGGTCTTACGTCCCAGAAGCAGCATCCATTCCCGCGCTGCATCCAGTTCATCCAACGTCATTTCTAAAAGTCGCTGACTAAGATGCGGCGTTTCCTCGATGAGACCCTGAAACGGGACACGACGGAAACAGCACAACATCACATCGGTTGCTGCGGTCACGTCATAAGCCACTGATTCGCGATTCGGACGACCCAGGAAATCGCTTGGCAAAAGCAGGCCAACCATCTGCCGGCGCCCGTCTTCCATGGTCTGCGTCAGCGATGCGACACCCTCTACCACAGAGGCCACGAAATCCATCTTGTCGCCGGCCCAGGCAATGGTCTGACCAGCCTCGAAACGCCTGTAATACTTGATCGCGTCAAGTTTTTCGAGCTCATTGGTCTCACACCGCGCACAGACCGCGCGATGCCGGATCGGGCAGTCGGCACATGCCATTTCGGGTATCGCCAACGATCGATTGGGCATTTGCGTTTCCTTGATGCCTGCTCGAGATCTCGTCATTTGATCTCGATCAAATACAGTCTGTCCTTCGCTAACTAAAGCTATCGCAATGGAAAATCTTGCGCAACTTCGTCGCCTCGGGCTGTTCGAGGCAAAAGTCCCGCGTTACACGAGCTATCCGCCTGCCACGAAGTTCTCGAATGATGTGGATTCAGGTGTGTACGCGGACTGGATCACCACAATACCCGCGGGGACGCGGGTTTCGTTGTACTTGCACGTGCCTTTCTGTCGCAGACTGTGCTGGTTCTGCGCCTGTCGCACCCAAGGCGTGCGCAGCGACGAACCCGTGCGCGCCTATCTGGAGACGTTGAAGCAGGAAATCCGCAAGGTCGGCGCAATGCTGCCCGAAGGGGTCGAGGTCGCGCGCCTGCATTGGGGCGGCGGCACACCGACACTTTTGTCAGACAGTATGATCACAGATCTGGCCGAGGAACTTGCCCGGTCCTTCCCCTATTCCGGCGACATGGAATTTTCGGTCGAGATCGATCCGAACGAGATCGACGCAGCACGCCTGGATGCACTGGCCACTGCCGGACTGAACCGAGCTTCAATCGGAGTGCAGGATTTTGACCCCGGCATTCAGAAGATCATCGGCCGAATCCAGAGCTATGAGGTGACACGCGACGCGGTGGAACAGCTGCGGGCGCATGGCATTACCTCACTCAACGCGGATATCCTCTTCGGCTTGCCAGAGCAAAGCCAGCAGCGGATTTCGGATTCAGTCCAGATGTTGCTATCGCTGTCCCCTGATCGGGTCGCCCTCTACGGCTATGCGCATGTGCCGTGGATGGCCCGCAGACAGGCGATGATCCCGACGGATTCGCTTCCCCGACCCGAGGAGCGGTTGGAGCTTTTTGAAACTGCCCGGCGCCTGTTCACGTGGGACGGATATCAGGAAATCGGTATCGACCATTTCGCCAAACCAGATGACAGGTTGGCTGTGGCCGCGCGCACCGGACATCTGCGACGCAATTTTCAGGGCTATACCGACGATACCTGTGATGTACTTATCGGGCTTGGGGCTTCAGCCATTTCCAAGTTCCCTCAGGGTTTCGCCCAGAATGCATCTGGCACTGCCGACTATCAAAAAGCCGTGCGTGCCGGGGAACTGGCGACAGGGCGCGGGCATCTGTTCAAGGGGGAAGACCAGCTGCGTGCACGCCTGATTGAGGCTTTGATGTGCGATTTTCATATCGACAGCGATGAAATTCGCGGCGCATACAGGGTCAGCAACGCTCAGTTGGAAGCGCTCTACCGGTCGGCAGAACAAGCCTTCCCCGCAATGGTCAGCTGGAACGCGCGGGGATTCGATGTGAAACCAGAGGGCCGCGCCCTTGCCCGCCTGATCGCGCGCGCATTCGACGAATACGAGATGCGGGAAGAAGGCCACAGCTCGGCCATCTAAGGCCACGCTGTCAGATCACAGAGAGGTCTGCCCAAAGGCCGCCGCCATCAATTCGCGCGTGTAGCCCGTTCTTGGGTTTCTGAAGATATCTTCATTGCTGCCAGCCTCGACGATATCGCCCTGCTTCATGACGATGACCTTGTGGCTCAGCGCGCGAACGACTTTCAAGTCGTGGCTGATGAACAGATAGGCCAGGTTGTGCCGCTTCTGGAGCCGCCGCAGCAGGTCAACGATCTGCACCTGCACCGTCATATCCAGCGCACTTGTGGGTTCGTCCAGAACAACGAGCTTCGGGTTCAGGATCATCGCGCGGGCAATGGCGATGCGCTGCCGCTGGCCGCCTGAAAACTCATGCGGATAACGGTGCATCATAGCCGGATCCAGCCCCACCTCGGTCAGGATATCGGCCACCAACTCATAGCTGTTGTGATTGCCTGCCACTTCGTGAACGCTCAAGCCCTCAGCCACGATCTGTTCGATCGTCATACGAGGAGAGAGTGACCCGTAGGGATCCTGAAACACCACCTGCATATCCTTGCGAAGCGGACGGATGCGGGACGAGTTCCACCCTTGTATGTCATTGCCGATAAAGGAAATCCGCCCCTCGGAGGACAGCAAACGCAGGATCGCCAGCGCCAGAGTTGTCTTGCCAGAACCGGATTCCCCGACGACCCCAAGGGTTTCGCCCTGCCGGACCGAGATCGACGCATCGTTGACCGCCTTCACATGCCCCACTGTCCGGCGCAGCAAGCCGCGCTGGATAGGAAACCAGACCCGCAGGTTTTCCGTGCGAACGATCTCAGTTGCATGTTCAGGTACAGGGTCGGGTTTACCTGTAGGTTCTGCCGCCAGCAGGGTCTGGGTGTAGGGATGCTGCGGGTTGGCAAAGATCGCTTCCGTGGGTCCTGCCTCCACAATCTCACCACCCTTCATGACGCAGACCTTGTCAGCGATACGGCGCACGATGCCCAGATCGTGAGTGATGAACAGCAGACTCATCCGCTCTGACGCCTTCAGATCGGAAAGCAATTCGAGGATCTGCGCCTGGATGGTCACATCCAGCGCCGTGGTAGGTTCATCCGCAACAAGCAGATCAGGACCATTGGCCAGCGCCATGGCGATCATCACCCGCTGCCGTTGCCCGCCGGATAGCTGGTGTGGATAGGCGCGCAGGCGTGTTTCAGGATCACGAATACCCACCTTGCGCAGCAGCTCCAGGATACGGGCCTCAGCCGCGGCCCCGGTCAGATTCTGGTGCAGAGCGAGGCTTTCCCCCAATTGCTTCTCAATCGTGTGGAGCGGGTTGAGCGAAGTCATCGGCTCCTGAAAGATGAAGCTGATATCGTTGCCACGCACCCGGCGCAGATCGCCCTCTGGCGCGCCGATCATCTCAGTCCCCTCGTAGCGGACCGACCCGGACACATCCGCGCTCTCAGGCAACAGAGACACCGTAGAAAGCGCCGTGACCGACTTGCCAGACCCGGACTCTCCGACAAGTGCCACGGTCTCTCCTCTGCCGACTTCGAAGCTGACATTCTTGACGGCGTCCGTCGTGGCGCCGTCCTGGGTGAAGCTCACCGACAGGTTTTTGACCTGAAGCAACGTCATTCGAAGGTCTTTCTAGGGTCGAATGCATCGCGGACGCCTTCGAAGATGAAGACAAGCAGCGACAGCATGAAAGCGAAGGCCGTGAAGGCGGTAAAGCCGAGCCACGGGGCCTGAAGGTTGTTCTTGGCCTGAAGCGTCAACTCGCCAAGCGACGGTGCGGAAGACGGCAGGCCGAAGCCCAGGAAGTCGAGCGCAGCAAGCGACCCGATGGTGCCTGTCACGATGAAGGGCAGCATTGTCAGCGTCGCCACCATCGCATTGGGCAGTACGTGGCGGAACATGATCACCTGATTGGACACGCCAAGCGCCCGCGCGGCACGGACATATTCGAAGTTCCGCGCCCTCAGGAATTCGGCCCGAACCACCCCCACGAGCGCAGTCCAACCGAAAAGCGTCATGAGGAATACAAGAAGCCAGAAATCCATTCTGAAGATCGCCGCCACGATGATGATGATGTAAAGGCTCGGGGTCGCCCCCCACAGCTCGATCACCCGTTGGAACAACAGGTCCACCAGCCCGCCGAAATAGCCCTGAACCGCACCCGCCGCGATCCCAATGACCGAGGTCAGGAAGGTCACGATCAAGGCAAAGGCCACGCTTAGCCGGAAACCGTAAATCACCCGCGCCAGCACATCGCGCGCGGTGTCGTCGGTGCCAAGCCAGTGGTCAGCGTCAGGGGCAGACGGGGCCGCCCCGCCGATATCGTTCACAGTGTTGTAGCTGTAGGGCACTGGAGGCCAGATCAGCCAGCCGCGATGGAAATCCTCTACACTTTCCTCCAGCGCACCATTACGCGCCGCCTCGATCACCGTTTCCGGGTCATCCCAGCAATCCTCGATTCCGCCAGAGATGATCAGGCATTGCACCTCGATATCTCGATACACGGCTTCGGTCCGGAAATCACCGCCAAACTCGGTCTCCGGGTAAAAGTTCAAAATCGGGGTGTAGTATTCACCGCGATACTGAACCAACAATGGACGGTCATTGGCCAACAGCTCTGCAAAGAGCGACAGGAAGAACAGAATGCCAAAGACCCAAAGTGAGAACAGAGCCCGACGATTGGCCTTGAAGTTGCGCCAGCGGCGCTTGTTGAGGGGAGAGAGACGGATCAGCGCCATGGCTCAGGTCTCTCTCGATTCAAAGTCGATCCGGGGGTCGATCCAGATATACATGAGGTCCGAGAACAGCCCCACCACCAGCCCGATCAACCCAAAGACGAAAAGCGTGCCGAAGATCACCGGGTAATCGCGGCTGACCGCCGCCTCGAACCCGAGCCGTCCAAGGCCATCGAGTGAGAAGATCGTCTCGATGATCAGTGATCCGCCGAAGAACACCGACACGAAGACCGCCGGAAAGCCCGCGATAACGATCAGCATCGCGTTGCGGAAGACATGGCCATAAAGAACGCGGCCTTCGCTTAACCCCTTGGCCTTGGCGGTCATGACATATTGTTTCTTGATCTCATCCAGAAAGCTGTTCTTGGTCAGCAGGGTCAGCGTGGCAAAAGCCGAGATGGTCGAGGCCAGGACCGGAAGCGTAATGTGCCAGAAATAGTCCAACACCCGTCCGATCAAGCTCAGCTCCTCCCAGTTATCGGAAGTCAGGCCCCTAAGCGGGAAGAACTGCCAATATGAACCGCCTGCGAACAAAACCAGCAAAAGGATCGCAAACAGGAAACCGGGGATCGCGTAGGCCACGATGATGACGCCGCTGGTTATGGTATCAAAGCGACTGCCGTCTTTTATCGCCTTGCGGATACCAAGCGGGATCGAGACGATATAGGCGATAACGGTGGACCACAGGCCAAGCGTGATACTGACCGGCATTTTTTCCAAAACCAGATCAACGACCGAGATCGAGCGGAAATAGCTTTCCCCGAAATCGAAGCGCATATAGTCCCACATCATCAAGAAAAACCGTTCGAGTGCAGGAATATCCTCGGTTGTGCATTCCGCAGCCTCGATGTCCGGCTCACCGGTAAAGCCATCCTCGCAGACGATACGGGCGAAGTGAAATTCGACCTCCAGTTCGGCTACGAAATCAGCAGGCAGTCCTCGGGCCCCAAGATATGAATCAGCGGCTCCAAGGTCCGAACTTCCGGCCTCTGACCCGCCGCCCGAGATTCCGGCGAAAACATCACCTTCGCCTTCCAGCTCGGCCATGATCTGGTCGATCGGGCCACCGGGTACGAATTGCACCAGGGCAAAGTTGATAACCATGATCCCGATCAGAGTCGGGATCATCAGCAACAGCCGTCTGAAAATATAGGCGCCCATGTTGGCTTAGAACGCTCCTGCTTCACGCAAGGCGGCTTGCGCATCGGGGTCGATCCACCAGAAATCGAGGAAGCCAAGCGAATAGGGCGGCAGGTTTTCCGGGTAGCGATACATGTCGTAATAGGCGACCCAGTGGTTCGGGTTATACCATTGCGGCACCCGGAAGCGTTCCCACCTCAGAACGCGATCCAGCGCACTGACGGCCACGTTCAGTTCTTCCTGCGTTTCTGCATCGACAACGGCCTCGACCAGCGCGTCCACCGCCGGATCGGCAATGCCCGCCGGGTTGAAGACCGAGTCATTCGCAGTCGCAGAGCCGAAATACTGGCGCAGGCCAGATCCAGGTTCATAACCCATCGGGAAGTGATCGGTGATGATATCGAAATCATAGTCCCGTTCGCGTTGGCTGAATTGGGCATTGTCGACCCGGTTCAGGCGCGCATCGACCCCAATGGCTTGCAGGTTTTCCACGTAAGGATTGATAATCCGGTCAAAGAGCGGACTGGAGTTCAGGAATTCTATCTCAAGCGTCTGGCCAGCCTCGTTGCGCAACATGCCGTCATCGCCTGGCACCCATCCCGCCTCTTCGAGCAGCGCCAATGCCTGCCGCGCCCGGCGGCGGTCGAACGAGCGGTCCGGATTGGCAGGGTCGATGGCATAGGCCGGTTCGGTCAGAACCTCGGGGCGAAGCATGTCGGACAGCGGTTCCAGCAGGGCCAGTTCTGCGTCAGACGGCAGGCCCGTCGCGGACAGGTCTGTATTTTCCCAGAACGACACATTCGGGGTGTACAACCCATAGAACAGCGTCTGGTTGGTCCATTCAAAGTTGAACATCAGCGAGATGGCCTCGCGCACGCGCACATCCTGGAACTGCGGACGACGCAGATTCATCACGAAGCTCTGGCCAGAGGAAATGGTTCCGTCCGGGATTTCTTCACGCACCACCAGGCCTTGTTCCAGCTTTGGGAAATCGTAGGCCGTGGCCCACTGAGCGGAGCTGCTTTCCTGCCGGAACGTATACTGCCCGGCGGTGAAGCCTTCGAACGCGGCGATGGAATCGCCATAGTATTCGATCCGGATGGACCCGTAGTTGTGTCGGCCCTGGTTGATCGGCAGATCATTGCCCCAATAATCCGGGTTGCGGCGGAAGATCGTGCGTTCCCCCACGTCGACCCGATCCAGGACATACGCGCCAGACCCCATCAGCGGTTCCAACCGGCTTTCGTCGAAATCCAGGCCCGATGCCTCGTGGCTGGCACGGCTGAAGACAGGCAAGCCGCCAGCACTGTCAATTCGCCCCCGCAAAGGTGCGTCGGGGTTGAAGTCGAACCGCACGCGGCGATCATCCAGAACTTCGGCCCCGGCAATGGTCAGCCCGATGGAGGCGCGGAATGACGGCAGTCCCTCGTCGCGCAGGATCTCGTAGCTGAATACCACATCATCGGCGGTTACCGGCGAGCCGTCGGAAAACCGCGCTTCGGGGCGCAGGGTGAAGATTACGTATGACCGATCCTCGGGGTATGCGATGCTTTCGCAGAGCAGGCAGTAGTAGCTGCCGACCTCATCCGCCGTGCCTTCCAGCATCGATTCGAAGAAGATCGAGGCCAGAACCGCCGGGCGGCCCTGACGGGTATAGGGATGCATCGAATCGAATGACCCTGCCCAGGCGAACGAGAACTCGCCGCCTTGGGGGGCGTCAGGGTTCACATAGTCCAGATGTTCGAAATCGGGGCCATAGCGAAGATCGCCAAAGGTCGAGACGCCATGGGTCACGATCAGGTCGTCGTCCTGCGAAAAGCCGGGGGGGGCCAGAACGGTCGCGGCCAGCAGGGGCAACGCCATCCACCAGGAAACGGTCGGTCGGGTCGCTAGGCGGGTTCGGGTCATGCTGCGCTCCACTGCGGATTTTCTGCTTTGTATAGTTATGGGTGCATCTACCCTAAGGACCAGCCCTGTCCTCGTTCAAGGTGAATTACATTTTCGTGACCCGGAAATGAAAAAGGCCGCCCCGAAGGCGGCCAAATTCTGCGCATCTGGGACGAATCAGTCGTCCAGAGAGTCGAGATAGGCGACCATGGCAGCGCGGTCTTCCACGTCACGAATACCGGAGAAGGACATGGCGGTGCCCGGTGCATAGGCGCGCGGGTTTTCGAGGAAGCCGTCCAGCGCCTCAGGCGTCCAGCTGCCCTCCATAGAGGCCAGGGTAGCGCTGTAGCTGTGGTTGGGTTCAGCCCCGATATCGCGGCCAACAACACCATAGAGCGAAGGCCCAGTGCCATCGACACCCGGTTCGATCGAATGGCAGCTGCGGCAAGCACGGAACGCGCCTTCGCCATCGGCGGGGTCGGCTGCTGCGAGGTATTCGGCGAACGGCACGGTTTCCACCTCGACTACATCCGCAGGATCATCTGCACCAGTGTCGATAACATAGCCAGCAACATGTTCGCCGTGGGCATCGTGTCCGCCACCAACGCTATAAAGGCCTTCAGAAGCCCAACCGGCGAGGAGCAGAACAAGCCAGGCAGAGCAGACGCCGCCAACGGCTTTGGTGAGGGTCATCGTGTCAAACATGGTTATCCCATCCACATTTCTCGTTGGCGCGTGTCTAGCGGCTTTCCTGCCCGGCTTGCAAGGTGTAGTCAGCGCGACAGAACGCCCTTGTTAAAAGAAAGTCAGTCAAATGACCGATCGCATCGCCTTTCAGGGAGAACCCGGAGCCTATTCTCATCAGGCTTGCCATCAGGCACGGCCGCATCTGGAGGCCCTGCCCTGTGCCACGTTTGAAGATGTGATCGAGGCCGTTCGCAGCGGCGAAGCTGTCGAAGCGATGCTGCCTGTCGAGAATTCCACCTATGGCCGGGTCGCCGACATACACCGCCTTTTGCCCGATAGTGGCCTTCATATCGTCGATGAAGCCTTCGTGCGGGTTCATATCAACCTTCTCGGTGTCCCCGGCAGTTCCATCGCCGACATTACCGACGCCTGGAGCCACCTTGTTTTGCTGCCGCAATGCGCGGGCTTCCTGCGCAAACATCAGATCAAGGGACGCGTCAGCCCCGACAATGCCCGTGCCGCGCGTGACATCGCGGAACGCGGAAATCCCACTCATGCGGCGCTGGCATCAGAGCTGGCGGGCGAGATCTACGGGTTGGACGTGCTGGCGCGCCATATCGAAGATCATGACCAGAACACCACGCGCTTTCTGATCATGTCGCAGCAGCCGGACATGACCCGCCGGGCCGACCACATGATGACGACTTTCGTCTTTCAGGTCCGCAACATCCCGGCAGCGCTTTACAAGGCCATGGGCGGCTTCGCCACGAACGGCGTCAACATGACCAAGTTGGAAAGCTACATGGTTGGCGGCAGTTTTACCGCGACTCAGTTTTATGCGGATATCGAGGGGCACCCCGAGGATGCGAACGTTCAGCTCGCGATGGACGAGCTGAAATACTTCACCTCGCATCTGCACATCCTGGGTACCTATCCCGCAGACCAGCTGCGCGACTGAGACTTAACCCCGCATCTGCTGACGGCGGTATTCGTCTTCATACTCGTTGGCCAGGGCCACGATCCGCGAATCTATTTTGCCCTGCACCTGACGGCGCGCCAACTTGACCGTCTGGAGGATCAATCGCGCCGCCAGCGTGGTCGCCTTGAGTTGAGCTGTCGCTCGCACCTGTGTTTTCTCGGGCCCCAGATCCTCGAAATACATGTCGAGATCGACGGTCATGCCGCCAACGGTGGTCTTCATCTGGGCATGTTCGGGGCGGTTTAGTCGGGTGATGACGGCCTCAACCCCGCGCGCCTTGCCGCGAACGACAGCAGAGCCGCGCCAGGAACAGCCTTCAGCGATTTCGGTGAAACCGTTCACCCGGCGGATGTCGGCCCCATATTGACGGGCAGATTGCTCATATCGGGTGAAATCGGCAAACCGGGTGAATGCGAAATCACGGGGGACATCAACATCTTCTTTGGTCTCGAAAATCATACTGGTCGTCCCTGCTACCTTCGTGAGTACATGTTTCTTTTGCCCGTCAGTCCAGCCTGTCCGCAAGCCAGTTTTCCATAAGAAACTGTGCAATTGCACCTTTTCGGGCTGGCAGGATGGTTGCGTGACGTCCGGCAAGGGCATCGGCCAGTTCTTCCCGGCTGATCCACATGGCAGCTTCCAGCTCTGCCGGGTCAATGGTTATCTCTCGGCTTAACGCCTCGCCCCGACACCCGAACATCAGCGACGAAGGGTAAGGCCAAGGCTGGCTGGCGAGATAGTCGACCTGCCCGACCTGCACCGCCGTTTCCTCGGCAACCTCACGGCGCACGGCGGCTTCCATCGTCTCGCCAGGCTCGATGAAACCGGCCAGCAGTGAGTACATTCCTTCAGGCCAACCTGGTGACCGGCCGAGAAGCAGGTCGTTGCCGTGGGTGATCAGCATGATAACGACTGGATCGGTGCGTGGAAAATGATGCGCATTACAGTCGGGGCATGTCCGTTGCCAGCCTGCCAAGGCCATCCGGCTTCCAGTGCCACAGCGGGCGCAAAAGCGGTGCGAGCGATGCCAACCGAGCATGGCCTTGGCTGTGGCTGCCAACTCCGCATCGCGCGGGGTCAGCATTGTCATTGCCAGCCTGAGTTCCCGAAAGACTTGATCATCTGATGCCGTGGGGTGTGATTGCAGGCTTTGATCGGCAAAGGAGTTCAGCTGCGAGTCGTCCAGATCCTCGGGTTGCCAGCGAGAGATATCGGCAGCGAAGCGCAATGCGCCATCATCATCCCCCAGAAACAGGCGCTCTGCAGGTGCATCGGCCAACATCGGGTGACGCGCCGGAAGCCAGACCAGCCGCAGGCCGCCCTCATGCGCTTCCATCAACGGTTTGCCGCGCCAGATCGGCAGGACAGTGCCACGCCCGTCGTCCAAAGCCGCGGCAAGGGCCGCTTCATCCCCGCGCATCAATGCTGCGCGATCGAGACCCGACCCCCCGAATGTCACTGTTTCTGCAAGCTTCATGTCCCTGCTTTCTGCCTGAATCCGTTAACCTTTTTTAAGGCCGCTATGGCAGGAATGTCGCAGATGCGGGAAACCGGCGCAAACCGGAAATCAGCTTTGGCCTGTGGCTGGCAATTTCCTGGATGAATGGTCTAGTTGGGAGGAGGACAGCACGACCAGAAAAGAAAACTCATGGGGACTCAGGCACAAAGGGTGGCCAACTCGATGACGGGGCGGCGGCTGCGGCTCGTGTTGCTGGCAACGACCGACCTGCATGCGAACTTGCGCCCGTATAACTATTACCTCGATGCCGAGGAAAATGACCCGGGACTGGCCCGCATCGCAACGCTGGTTGACCGCTTGCGTGAGGCGCACCCAAACTGCCTGCTGTTCGACAATGGCGATACGTTGCAGGGCACACCGCTTGGCGATGTCGCCCATGAACTGGGCCTCACCAATCCTCATCCTATGATCGCCGCGATGAACCTGATGGGGTACGATGCTGCGACGGTTGGCAATCATGATTTCAACTACGGCGTCACGTTTCTGGAACAGGTCACATCAGGCGCAGCGTTTCCCGTGGTGGTCGCGAATGTAGATCGGATGGACGGCACGCCCTTGCTGCCCCGGTCGGTGCTTCTGGATCGCATGTTTCAGGACGATCATGATGATAGGCAGCCTATGCGCATCGGTGTGCTTGGCCTGACACCTCCGCAGATCACAAAATGGGACAGTACCCTTCTGACCGGGCAGGTCACGTCCGGCCCGATTGTCGAAACCGCCAAGCGAGAAGCCGCAGCCCTGCGGGCCTCGGGCGCTGATCTGGTGATCGCGCTCTGCCATTCGGGACAAGGCGCCGACCAAGATACACCAGACCTTGAGAACGCCCTTGTGCCTCTTGCGGCCTCGCACGCGGTGGATGCCATTGTTGCAGGCCATACACACCGGGTTTTCCCCCGGGATGATGCCGACGGCCTGATCCACGGCATTCCTGTTGTTCAGCCGGGTTTCTTTGGCTCTCACCTTGGGCAGATCACCCTCGACTTAACCTACCGAGACGGCTGGCAGATCGAGTGCAGCGCATCCCGTGTCCATTCGGTGTTGCCAGATGGCGGACCGGTTCCGGCATCACCTGCCATTCTCAGCCTTTCGGCAAGAAGCCACGAAAAGACCCTGACCCACACGCGCCGCCCGATCGGCACAACCGACACGCCCCTGGAAAGCTATTTCGCGCTGGCGGGCAACAGCCCCACCCTTGCCTTCATGGCAGATGCAAAGTTGAGCTTCGCCCGTCTCATGCTGCAAGATCATTCCTTGGCAGAGCTGCCTTTGCTGTGTGCCGTGGCCCCGTTCAAAGGCGGCGGGCGGGCCGGGCCGGGCTATTACACGGATGTCCCCGCAGGCCCCCTGACCCTTCGCAATGCGGCAGATCTATACGCCTTTCCAAACACTCTGCAGGTTCTGCGCAGCTCAGGGGCAGACCTGCTTGACTGGCTAGAACGCGCCGCGAGTGCCTTTCAGCGTGTCGTCGCGGGCGGGAGCGGCCAAATGCTGCTGGATCCCAGCTTCTCCAGCTACAACTTCGATGTGATTTTCGGATTAACCTATTGCATCGATGTCTCGCAGCCAGCGCGATACTCCGCAGATGGAGAGCAGATCTTCCCCGGGCCCGGCCGCATTCGGGATCTGTGCTACAACGGAAGCGCCATCGACGCGGCGGACGAGTTCTTGGTTGCTACCAACAGCTATCGCGCCTCTGGTGGTGGCCACTTCCCCGCCCCCGCACGGTGCGAACCTGTGTTGCAATGCCCAACAGCGGTGCGAAAAATTCTGGCTGACCATATCGCAAAATCCTCGCCCATTGAGCCCAAGGTCCAGGACACCTGGCGTTTCGTACCATTGGGCGACACACGGGTGATCTTTGAAACCGGCCCCGGCGCAGCAAAGCACGCCGACCGTGCCCGGTCGCTTGGTTTGCGCGCACTGTCCCGTGCCCAGAACGGGTTTCTCCAATTCGAGATGACGCTTTGATGGTACCTAGAGCTGGTCAGTGCCAAAGGTGTCAAAATCCGCCACCTGGCCCGATGCGCGGCCATTCTGGAACCAACGCATCCGCTGCGCCGAGGTGCCATGGGTGAAGGTATGCGGGTTTGGCTGGCGACCGGCGCGGGCCTGAAGATAATCATCCCCGATCCGTTCCGCCGCGTTCAGCGCCTCTTCCACATCACCCGTCTCCAGCAGGTCAGAGACGTGATAGGCCCAGACACCGGACAGGCAATCTGCCTGAAGCTCCACCCTCACCTGAAGCGCGTTTGCCTCGCGCTCGGTCGCATTAGCACGCAGCTGGTGAACTTGCCCCAGAATGCCAAGCTCATTCTGGACGTGATGGGCAACCTCATGTGCGATTACGTAGGCAGCGACAAAATCGCCGCCCGCGCCCAAGCGCTCCGTCATGAAGCCGAAAAACGCAGTGTCCAGATAGGCGCGCCTGTCTGCGGGGCAATAGAATGGCCCCGATGATCCCGATGCACCGCCACAGCCACTTTGCGTTACTTCGCTGAACAGCACCAATTGCGGCTGGTTGTAGCTGCGCCCCAGCTGGTTGGGGAACACGTCGGTCCAGACGGTTTCGGTTGTGGTCAGCACCCGGGCGACAAAATCGCCGGATTGCTGTTCGGACGCTGAGAGCTCTCTTGTTTCCGATGACTGCTGCGACGGGGCGGCCTGATCCAGCAGGCCGGTTACGTCCACCCCCGCAAAATAGCCGATGACCAGCACCACCAGAAGTCCCACGCCGCCAATACCACCTGCTGCGCGGCCACCCCGACCACGCCTGTCCACAACATTGCGGCTGCGATTCACTCCTCGAAGGCGCATCGACATCTCCTCTCTGAAATACCGAGGACCAGTCTAGTGCCAAGGCGCGTCAACGGGGAAGCCCTGCCCTTGCGAAACGGCCACAGATCGCCTACATCCCGAGTCGAGAGGTTGGCGCGGGCAAGCGCCTCGCCAACCTGGTCAGGACCGGAAGGTAGCAGCCACAACGAGCCCCGCTTGGGTCGATGTCCAGCCTCTCACCCTCAACCAGCCGCCGGAGGATACATGGATATTGTAGCACCCCTCCGGGCCCGCGCTGCCTGATCCGTCAGACCAACTGACCAAGGCATCGTCTGCCCGGCCGTAAATCGAACCGCCCCTTGGGGCTTCTTTTACGCGTGTTCCGGGAACCATACCATTGAAACACCTGACTCTTGCCGACCTTGGATGGTCGAACCATTTCGCCGCGCAGATCGCAGATGATCCCGCGCAATCCAACCTTGTCTGCCGCTTGTCTTCGGTCGCACGCGATCGGCTGATGGGATTGTCGCCTGGGGCCGAGCATCTGCTGGTGCCGCCCTCTGACATGACCACCGGCCAGTTCGCCGTGGGCGATTGGGTCATCACTGATCCGACGCGCCAAAAGGTGACCCGCCGCCTGACCCCGCTGACAGAGTTGACGCGCCGTGCAGCGGGCACCGGGGCAGAACAGCAGCTGATTGCCGCCAATGTCGATACGCTTGGCATCGTCAGTTCCTGCAACGCCGATTTCAACGAGGCCCGGCTGGAACGCTACCTGGCACTTGCTGCCACCGCCGGTTGTCTGCCGCTGGTGATCCTGACCAAGGCCGATCAGGCCGACGACCCGCACAGCTATGTCCGGCGGGCAGAGCGGCTCTCGCCGCTTGTAACGGCCATCGCACTCAATGCGACCGAAGCTGAGGATGCCGCGCTATTGGCACCCTGGTGCAAGACCGGTCAGACGCTGGCTTTGGTGGGGTCTTCGGGCGTCGGCAAATCAACACTGTCCAATGCACTGACCGGCGGCGAAGTGGCGACCGCAGGCATTCGCGAAGATGATGCCAAGGGCCGCCATACCACGACTGCACGGGGCTTGCATCGGACACGCGCCTGTGGCTGGCTGATCGACACGCCCGGTATGCGTGCGTTGCGACTGTCAGGCGCGCGCGAGGGCGTAGACGCGGTTTTTGCCGATCTCGACGAGCTGGCGAAGGCATGCCGATTTTCCGATTGCAGCCATGAAGCCGAGCCGGGCTGCGCCATCCATGCGGCAATCGAAACCGGACAGGTTGACCCCGACAGGTTGCGCCGCTGGCGTAAGCTTCAGGCCGAGGATGCGCGCAATTCCGAGACGCTGGCCCAAGCGCGCGCGCGGGACAAAAGCTTTGGCAAACTTGTCCGGTCAGTGATGAAGGACAAGGACCGATACCGGCGCTGATACCCAGTTGGATCAGCGCACATTGGCAGAGGTTGCAAGGAACAGCGACAGGATCGCCAAAACTTGCGCCCCAGCCACAAGGGCCGGCACCATCGCAACCCAGCGAAGGGGTCGGCCCGGTTCCACTCGGGCCCGCAGAAACAAACAAATCAACGCGACTACCAATCCGGCAATCTGCCATCCGAGGAAGACCATTATCCGATTCAGCCCCCGCGTAAACCCGTCGCCGGATGCCTCGGTCAGGATGTAACCAAAAATGGAGATCCCCATGATGGCCACCCAGGCCAGCAGAATGATTTTCAAAGCAATATGACGGCCAGCTTGGGTCATATGGATAGCCTAGCGCATCCGATGCCCAACAGCCCAGCGAATCTGCGCGTCCGTTTCAACAGCACAGGGGCGCACTGCGCGAAGCCGGGTCAACGCCGCAGGCCCTGCCTCTCCCGCCTCGACCATCAGCCGAAGCAGAGCCATCCCAGATCGTCCACAGCCGCCATAACAATGCGCCAGAACCCGCCCACCCCGCGCCAGCAAAGGTTGCAGATCTGGCCAGGCCGCCTGAACCTCCTCCGTCGGCGTGCCGAAATCCGAAACCGGCAGAGGGTGCCAGACAATGCCCTGGCTGATCAGATCCTGCCCCAATCGATCCGCCCCGTGCCGTGTCATCTCTGGCAGGGTCGTCATGGTCAACACGACGTCAGGCCGCCATTGCAGCACCGCATCCAGATCTTCGGAATAAGCCCTGAAGCGTCCCGGCAGGGGGCAGATGCCAAGCATCCCGCCCCCTGCCGCCAGCTCGGAAATGGTAAATTCTTCCACGCTTCAGAATGCCCCTTGTTCCACCACCGAGCCGGGATGATCCTCGGCCCATCCAGCCAGAAACTCCGCGATACTATCGTCATTGGCAAACGCGATAGCCGCCCTTGGCAAAGCAACACCATGTTCCAGCACAAGCCGCAGGCAACTGACATAGTCACGCTCTGCCCGTTCGGGGCAATTGTCAGCCCCGTGCAGAATGGTTGACAGCAATGTGCCCCCGTAGCCATTCACATGCGTCAAGTCCGGCTTAAGCGACAGCAGGTAGCCCATGACATCGGGCAACCCCACCCATCCTGCGACCTGAACCGGTGTCAGCCCTTCACCGTCAGGGCGATCAAATTCCACGCCCATTGCCACCAGTCGTTTCACATGCTCCAGCTTTCCCGGAAGATGCAGGATCTGGCGGATGATGTTGCGATACGCTTCGGGCAGGTTCGCCGGATCGATGAACACACCTGGCGGCACCTCACCATCAGCCGCCATCGCCAGAAGTCGTTCTTCCCCTGTCAGATCCGGCACCACACCCCGCGCCTCGATGGCCCGTGCCAGATCGGAATTGCCAAAAACGCGAGCATAGCCATAGGCAGTGCATCCCTCAAATTTACGGCTCGGATCGGCTCCGGCCTCCAGCAACAAGTCGATCATCTCTGCATCGCACATGCGCCGTGCGGCCTGATGCAGGGCAGGTACGACCCAAGGCGCCTCTCCTCCCACATGGTTGTCATCGAAATCATCTGCCCTCGCACCGTGATCCAAGAGCATTCGCACCGCATGGTGATCGTCGAAGTCCATAGCTCTCAACAGGGCATTGGTGCCTGTGGGATTCGCCCCGGCCTCGAGCAGCATTCGCAACCCTTCATGATGCCCAAGCTCGGTCGCATGATAGAGCGACTCGCCATCATTCGGGTCAGCCCCATGATCCAGAAGCCAGCGCCCCAGCACCATGTTGTCGGCATGGCCAATGGCGCCATAAAGCACCGAAAGGCGATGCTCGCTGTCAGGGCTGACAGGACGACCATCATTCACATCTGCGCCATGCGCCAACAGCATCTCGGCGATGGCCAGCATATCCGCCTCCTTCTCCGGTTCCGCCTTCAAGCGCTTGGAAAAGGCAAGAAAGCACAGCGGTGACTGATGTGCCACGACACGCGTTGCGCGGCCCGGATCTTCGGCCAGCATCTGCTCTACAGCCTCACGGTGCAGCAGCGCCACCTGCAAGCCAAAAACGCCATCAGCCAAATCCGGCGTGTCTGCCAGCAAGCGATCCACCCGGGCATTCTGCCCATGTGCAAGGGCAATCTTGAGCTTCTGCAGCTTCGTGGCGCGATCCAACCCCTGCATCTCCTGCGCCTCTTTCAACGCGGGCCAGCTGACAAAGCCGGACTCACGGGCGATGACATGCAGGTAATCGGCATGTTTGAGTTCCGTGCCATCGCTGCGGGGCGGATGGACTTTGAGCCGCTGCAGGGCAAGAGCATCATTGGCCTTATGGGCCTTTCGCAGTGCCTTGGCGTCACGGCGCAACTGGTCGAGGGTTTTCATCGTCGGTTTCCTCACGATAGCGCCCGCCGGTTCGCTGATCCGGGCATGAGAAATCCGATATGCTCGGTCTTCTGATGTGACAGGGGTGCCGATGACGGCCTTCCGCGAACCTGGATACCGCCCCTCGCGGCGGGTGAATATTATCGCATGAATTCCCATCCTCCAAGCCCCGGAAGCCTCGGTTAAGAATCCCTTGTCCCATACCCAGTCCCCATAGCGCGCGCGCCCTTTCCTCTTGGCAAAAACATGTTCGCCAGAGGCGACCTGACCTCTCAGCACGCGCAAGGCTCAACTCGGCTGTTCACCCCCCGGTCAAAACCCACTAACCTGCCCCTGATCAACGCGACGCGAGGCACCATGTCCGAGACCAAAGACAAAGGCTATCAGGTACTGGCCCGCAAATATCGGCCCGCCAGTTTTGCTGACCTGATCGGCCAAGAGGCCATGGTGCGCACCCTGAAAAACGCGTTCGCGGCGGACCGGATCGCGCAGGCCTTCATCCTCACCGGCATCCGGGGAACAGGCAAAACCACCACCGCCCGGATCGTCGCCAAAGGGCTGAACTGCGTTGGCCCCGACGGAACCGGCACCCCTACCACCGATCCTTGCGGCACCTGCGAACATTGCAAGGCCATTGCCGAAGGCCGTCATGTCGATGTGATCGAGATGGACGCAGCCAGTCATACCGGCGTCAACGACATCCGCGACATCATCGAAAGTGTCCACTACCGGGCGGCCTCGGCCCGCTACAAGGTCTACATCATCGACGAAGTTCACATGCTGTCGAACAGCGCCTTCAACGCGCTGCTCAAGACGCTGGAGGAACCGCCAGCGCATGTGAAGTTCATCTTCGCCACGACCGAGATCCGCAAAGTGCCCGTTACGGTTCTGTCCCGCTGCCAGCGGTTCGACCTGCGGCGGATCGAGCCCGAGGTGATGATCGCCCATCTTCAGGGGGTTGCGGCAAAGGAAGGCGCCGAGATCAACGAGGATGCGTTGGCGCTGATCACCCGCGCCGCCGAAGGGTCGGTCCGCGATGCAATGAGCCTGATGGACCAAGCGATTTCCCATGGCGCGGGCGAAACCACCGCCGATCAGGTGCGCGCGATGCTTGGACTGGCCGATCGGGGCCGGGTCATGGACCTCTTTGAAAAGGTCATGTCTGGCGATGCGGCAGGCGCACTGGATGAGTTGGGTGCGCAATATGCCGACGGGGCCGACCCGATGGCAGTGCTGCGCGATCTGGCGGAACTCACCCATTGGCTCTCTGTCATCAACATCACGCCCGAGGCGGCAAACGATCCCACGATCGGCCCCGATGAACGCACGCGCGGGCAGGCGCTGGCCGCGAAGCTGTCGATGCGGGTGCTGGCGCGGGCCTGGCAGATGTTGTTGAAGGCGCTGGAAGAGGTTTCGCTGGCTCCGAACGCGATGATGGCCGCTGAAATGGCGATCATTCGGCTGACCCATGTGGCCGATCTGCCGCCGCCGGAGGATCTGGTTCGCAAGCTCAAGGACATGACCCCGCCCCCTGCCGGCAACGGTAGCGGTGGTGGTGGTGCCCATGCACCATCCCCACAGGGTGGCCCCTCTCCTCGCGCCTCTGCCCCCCGTGGCCCGTCCGGCGGTGCCGCAACAGCATTGGCAGAGGCCCCTGAAACCGCTCTCGCCCACTACCACAACTTCGACACCGTCGTGGCGCTGATCGAATCGAATCGCGACATTAAGCTGCTGATCGAGGTGAAGACCTGCGTCCGCATCGTGTCCTATGCACCCGGGCGCATCACCTTCCAACCCACGGATCGCGCGCCAAGGGATCTCGCACCCCGGTTGGCGCAAAGCCTCAAGAACTGGACCGGTGTGCGCTGGACGGTGACGCTGGCCAATGAGGGCGGTGGCGAGACCATCGAAGAGGTGGAGACTGCCAAGGTCCGTGAACTGGAAGACGAGGCGCGGCAACATCCTATGATGCAGGCTGTTCTCGCTGCCTTCCCGCAGGCAAAAATCACCGAGATCCGTAGCCGTGCCGAGTTGGACGCCGAAGCGGAATTGCAGGCGCTGCCTGAGGTCGAAGACGAATGGGATCCGTTCGAAGAGGACTGATCCCCTAGTATAGCCGCGTCTCCCCGTCGCGTTTCACAATCTCTTCTACCTCTTCGACCGGATCCGGCAGGTCCGAATGGGCCACCATCATCTCTGCCAGCGTTGGCACGCCTGACCTGTCGGGCCAGTGATCGGGCTGCCAGATGCGCCCCCTGACGAAGGCCTTCGGGCAATGTGACAGAACCCTTTCGACCCGAATTAGGGTCACATAGGCTGCAGGTCGTCCGCTGATAGCGAGCCTTTCCCCGAGGGCCGCATCCCGCACGACTTTGGCCTTGCCGCTAACCCGCAGCGTGTCGCCATGGCCAGGAATGACGAAGATCAGTGCCGCCTCTCCGGTTTCAAGGATGTTCTCGAATGCATCCATGCGGAAATTTCCAGGTCTGTCCGGAAGGGCCAGGGTTTTCTCATCGAGAATATGCACAAACCCCGCCGGATCGCCACGCGGGGTCATGTCCAGCCCCCCATCGGGCCGTCGCGTCGCCAGAAACGCCAGCGGCGAGGCCGCGATAAATCGTGCGGCCAGCGCGTCGATATGGTCGATCACTTTGTTATTGACGAAGCGAGAAGCGGCCTTGGCCTCTTCTCTCAGGTCCGCGACCGACCCAAAGGCCCGGTCCACCTCTATCCCGAATACTGTATCCATCGCGTCTATCCCTTTCCCCAATTCCCCCAGCATAGCACGCCCCCTGGCGCATTGTTCCTTGTTTCGAACGGGCACGACCCGTATCTAGCGGATGAACCGCCACACGTGCGAGACAAACGGAGAGAACACATGCTGAAAGGACTGGGCCAGCTTGGCGACATGGCCAAGATCATGAAACAGGCGCAGGAAATGCAGGGCAAGATGGCCGAGATGCAGGAAGCCCTCGCCACCATGACCGTGGAAGGCGAATCGGGCGCGGGTCTGGTGCGCGCGACGGCCACCTGCAAGGGCGAGCTAACGGCGCTGAATATCGACCCGACGATTTTTGACCCCAATGAGAAAGAGGTGGTTGAGGACCTGATCCTTGCCGCGATCAAGGATGCACAGGCCAAGGCCGCCGACCGCAGCCAACGGGAAATGGCCAAGCTGACCGAGGGCCTGAACCTTCCCGAAGGTATGAAGCTGCCCTTCTGAGGGCAGTTCCTCTCGCATGGCGGGCGGCACCGAAGATATCGAGGCCCTGATCGACATCATGGCCAAGCTCCCGGGGTTGGGGCCCCGATCGGCGCGGCGTGCCGTTTTGCACCTGATCAAGAAGCGAGCCCTGCTGATGCATCCGCTTGCCAACGCCATGACCAATGTGGCGGCCACCGCGCGCGAGTGCCTGACCTGCGGAAATATCGGAACATCTGATACATGCTCGATCTGCTCGAACGCTGAACGCTCCAACGGACAGATCTGCGTGGTTGAGGACGTGGCGGACCTGTGGGCAATGGAGCGCGGTCATGCCTTCAAGGGGCGCTATCACGTGCTCGGCGGAACCCTGTCAGCGCTGGATGACGTGGGCCCGGAAGAGTTGCGCATTCCCAAACTGCTCGACCGCATCCATAGCGACGGTGTGAACGAGATCATCCTCGCTCTGAACGCTACCGTGGATGGCCAGACCACGGCCCACTACATTGCCGGAGAGCTGGAGGGCACCGGCGTGACCGTGTCCTCGTTGGCGCAAGGCGTTCCTGTGGGCGGTGAGCTGGATTACCTAGACGATGGGACAATCTCTGCTGCGCTGCGGGCACGGAAGGCATTTTGAGCTCACAGCTTACCCACGATTGCCGAAAACGCAGATTCTGACTGGCCCTTAATTTCGACGGGCCTGCAATCGAACCAAGTTCAACCACCCCAAAGTCACCGGCCGAAAGGCGTCAGGATGGACCTTTGAAAGAGGTTGAATTAACAGATCAGCTGATCGGAACCTTCATCGGCAAAGACGGTCATCTGGCGCTTTGCAGAGGTCGCGAACAGGAACGAATGAATGTCAATCAGTAGCAAAATGTGGAAGCTGAGGCGAGAGATCGCGCGCTTTGGCAAGCAGATTGGCAGTCCAACCAGATTGTTGGGTGGTCATCTGCGTCGCATGCGGCATGACGCCAATCCAGACAACGTGACCGTGAGCGAAGGCGCATTGGAGTTCGGGCAGGATGTCGCCATTGTTTTGATCTATCAACCCGACGGTCTTCTTCCATCGCTGCAACTTACGCTGGATCATCTCATCGAAAATGGCGTGACACCGGTTGTCGTGTCCAATCACCCTGTCTCGGCGAGTGACCGAGCCCTTTTGAACGGGCGCTGCGCGCTGATCGTGGAACGCCCCAATATCGGATATGATTTCGGTGGCTATCGCGACGGAATTCTAACGTTGAAGCGTCTTGGTGTGCAGGTCGAACGACTGATCGTCATGAATGACAGCACATGGATTCCGATCCGTCCCGAGTCACGGTTTATCGAAACAGCATTGAACGCCCCCGAGGATGTGTATGGGATTTTCTTCAACACGAAGAACAAGAAAGTCAGTCATCGCCACTTGCAGTCCTATTTCTACAGGTTCGGGCCCGCAATTCTGCGGGATGAGCGCTTTTGGGATTTCTGGCGCCGGATGCCGCTATACGGTCAGAAATGGCTTGTCGTGCGCCGTCTTGAAGTTCGGGTTAGCGGAACGATGTCGGCCTTGGGCTACAGCATTGGTTCCTTCATAAATCCCGATGATATTCTTGCGGCTCTGGAAAAGCTCAGCGATTCCGAAGTCCTCGATGTTGCCCGTTATCACTCGGAGAACACGGAACGTGGGCGTTCTATTTTTGGCGACGTGCTGGCAGCCGGAGGCGACGACAGCGACCTGACCGCCAAGCTTCGCGAGAAGATGCGAAACAGTCGGATGAGATTCTACTTCATCGACGCCCATCCGAGGGTTTTTCTTGGAATGCTGAATTCACCCTTCATCAAGAAGAGCCGCGAACCTCACTACGCAGCGCAACGTGAATTGATACGCACAGGCGGCTATCTTGAAACCATTGATCCGATCATACGTGCGGAGATCGAAACATGGGACAGCAACCTGTCAGGCAGATAGCACCGGATCAATCGGCCTCTCTTGATGTCTGCGCGATTTTCTCGATCTGCGCTCCAAGATCGTCTGGAAGTTCTTTATAGGTCCCGTGCACGAGATAATCCGTCCAGAGGTAGCTTAGGAATGCCCGGCGTAGCGGCTCATCTGGCTGCCAATCAAGATCCGACAGGACGGCGTCAAGAGCTTCAGCATCAGGTGCATGTCGAACCAACCCTTCGATGTTGTAGCAAGCATCTCCGAGTGTGATCACCTGTTTGCCTGCCAGAAGGCCTTCGATCCCAACGGTTGAGTTCAGTGTCACGACACAGCGGGCATTCTGGATCAATGTGGAGGTCACATTGCCATTTGCAAAAATGACACGGGGATGATCAGCACGTTGGCCGATCACAGATCTTTTGAAACTGGGGTGTTCCTTGATCACAAACCGCAGATCCGAATGTTTGTCTGCGGCCGCTATAATCGCATCGAGAAACTGCTCCATGCTCCTGATCCACGGAGAATGAACAGTCACCTGCATGTCCGAGGGAACCTGAAACGGAACAAACACATAGCCGGGATCCAGATCAATCGCCGCGAACCGGGCCTTGGAGGGGCGATTGTTCACCAGCTTGGGAAGGTCTCCCTCAGCCAGCTCTGGCCTGGCGCGATAGTAGCCCGGGTTGCGCGGCACCGAATTGGCCGCGTTCAAACCGACCGGATCAATCTGCAGCGTCCCCGGAAAGAAACCGGCTTCGACAAATACCCTCGGGCGATCCGTCGTCACTGCGGCGAGCACACTTTCCGGAAAGAGGGACCCGTTATAGACAATCGCAATCATATCCAATGCCGCAGACTGGTTGAGCTCGATGCGCAAAAGTTCATGCAGAAGCCGGGCCTGCGATGCTTTGATCTTTCCATATATCGACGAAACCAGGCGACGCTCGAAGACTGCCGGTAGCCTGATCCGCTTTCGGTCGACATTGCCCGCGACCAGAACCTGCATCTGTTCATTTCGTGTAAACAGCGCTCGCGCCAGAATACGTAATGTGGCTGCTAGACCGGCTCGACGACGCAGCCGGACCAGCATCGATACCGGAGCTGTCGAAACAGTATCGACATCCGGCCCCAAGGCTGCGTCGAACCCACTGATAACCCCTGTATCAAGCTTTAAGAACCGCGCCACTTCCTGCCCCTATCCTAGCTCTGCTCCGCCACAAACGGGGCGGTCTCTTCGGGCAGAAGCTCTTGGTAGACCTCCTCGATCTCCGCCGCTTCCCGTTCGATATTAAAGCGCTCTAAAACATCTGCGCGGGCATTCTGCCCCATTACCCTCAGCCGATCACGATCTGCTGCGGCGACGCGAATGGCAGTGCTCAGCGCTTCGGGCGTCATCGGATCAAGGATATGTCCGGTTTCCCCCTCGATCACCATCTCCGAGAAAGCGCCTGCCGTGCTGGCCAGCACCGGAACGCCTGACGCCATTGCTTCAATCGGTGTCAATCCAAACCCTTCCCAGCGCTGTGGCGCGATAAATAGATCCAGCGATGCGAAGAACGACGGCAACTTGGCGTCGGGCTGTTCCCCCAGAAACAATATCCTGTCCTCCAGACCCGCGTTTTGCACCCGCGCGCGCAACTCTTCCAGGAAGGGTTCGTTGTTCGATGTCGTCTGGCCAATGACAATGCCAACCAGGTCTGGGTGATCCCGAGCAGCCTCGATTAACGCCTGCACAAAGATATCGGTGCCCTTCTGTTCACGCACACGCCCGAAACAGCCGATCAGAAAGGCATTCTCGGGCAAATCGAGATCCGCCCGCACGGACGCTCGATCGGATGCCGGAACAAAACGGGTGCAATCAATGCCATGCATGATGACACGGGACGGAACGTCCAGAAAACTGGCAGAGCCCTTCGAGGTGGCAATCACACGTTCCATCTGCCGTATCAGCCAGCGCGTATACCCGGTGTGATGGCGTTGTGCCGCCGAGGTGAAAACAAGCGCAAGGTTCTTTCGGAAAATGCGACGCAAGATGATTCCGACCAACATCTCGATATTGCGACGGGCGTGCCAGACACGTCGCTTCCGGCGTGGCAGCATCAAAAGCGTTGACCACGAGATCTGCGGCAAATCAGCAGGAAGACCTGGTCCAACGCATACGATCGCCAGCCGACGTGCCTGCAACGGCAACAACCTGAAAATCGTCGACGTCACGCCTGACCACCGCCGCTTTAGGTTTGGTGCAATCACGAGCACCGGCAGGTTCTTGCGTGACATTGTTACTCCGCTCAAGAAAGCCAAGCCATGGCTTGGGATGCCGTCGATTTCGCTTTGACCCG
Organism: Nioella aestuarii; assembly: GCF_050896395.1. Lineage (NCBI taxonomy): Bacteria > Pseudomonadati > Pseudomonadota > Alphaproteobacteria > Rhodobacterales > Paracoccaceae > Nioella > Nioella aestuarii. Next base: position 50,313 of record NZ_JBPBBA010000002.1, read on the forward strand.
TTAGGCTCGCAAAACACGAAAGATGCCGTATGGCCTGCGAACTAGTCTTACCAGCGTTTTTGTTGAGCAACCAGAGAACGGTACATCGGACTCATCCTGAGCCATGTTCGCGGTTTCGGAAGCAGCCTTTCTACTTTTCTTGTCGGCTTTTCTATAGGGTCCATTTTGCTTGGGGCGACCAACAGGATCGCTTGCTACGGCAGCAAACCTGGCGCTGAAATGGTCGGCAGCATTAAAGGGCCACCCTAAAGTGTGCTCCCGGAAACGCGCTTCATGCAGATGAAACACAAAGGCCTATACAGAGCACAGCAGGTCGAATGCAGGGCTTGTGGGCGAGTATTTAGGGAGAAGTGGCGCGCTGGGGAGGATTCGAACCCCCGACCCCTTGATTCGTAGTCAAGTACTCTATCCAACTGAGCTACCAGCGCGTGAGGGCGGTGTTTAGACATGTCCTCGGACCGGTGCAAGTGCGAAATCAGACTTTTTGTCCGGCAGGCAGAAGGATTTCGAAGACGGTCCCTTCCGGGCCGGTCTGCTTCAATTCCAACCTGCCGCCATGGCCCCGGATCAACTCGGCGGCGATGGCCAGCCCAAGCCCGCTGCCACCTTTGCGCGTGCCGCCTTGAAACGGTTGAAACAGGTGGTCCAGCGCCCGCTTGGGCAGGCCCGGCCCAGTGTCGCTTATGCGGATCACCCAGCCTTCAGCGTCCTCGCACGCGGCCAGTGTGATCTGCCCCGGCTGACCCGTGGCGGCAATCGCCTGCCGGGCGTTACGCACAAGGTTCCCTAGCACGCGATACAGCTGTTCCGGGTCGCCGCGAATACTCAGGCCGGGTGGACAGCTTGCAGCAATCTGAACGGGGTCATCCCCGGCGGCCAGTTGTTCCTGCTCTGCCACGTCCTCCAACAAGGGGGACAGGTCAAAGCGGGTCAGCGCGGGCGGCGGCTCTTCCGCCCGGCCAAATGCAAGCGTGCCTTCACAGAGGTTCACGGCCCGCGATAGCGATGAAAGAAGTTTGGGCGCCGTGCGTTGAACGGCCGGGTCTTCCGACCCTTCGAGACGGTCGGCCATCAACGTTGCCACCGTCAGGATATTGCGCAGGTCGTGGCTGATCTTGGCCACTGCCTCGCCCAGTTGCGCCAACCGTTCTCGCTGCTTCAGCGAAGCAGTAAGCTGCGTTTGAAGCGTTTGAAGGGTTTCTTCCGCAGTATGAAGCTCTGTCACCCCGGCAGAGGGCTGGATGATCCGCGTGGCATCATCCGGCTTCTCGGAATAGGCACGCATGGAATCGATCACCCGCTGAATCGGCATGACAATGGCATGGCGGGCCGCAAAAAACAGCAGCATTGCAGTGATGACTGAGATCACGGCTGACAGAAGCAGGATGCGCAATCCATAGTCGATCATCGCATCGCGCATGGGCCTTGTATGCAGCGTGACGTCGATCAACATGCCCGCGTCCTGCACCGGGTTGCCGTAGACGCGGATCACCTGGTCCTCTGGCTCTGCCAGACGCAACATCGCATCCCGGATCAGCGTCCAGGCAGAGGCATCGCGCAAATCATACTGGCCAGAGATCGGCGGAATGCGGTCAACCGACAGGATAAGCTGACTGACAGCATCGCGGCGTAGAACCACGTTCAGGACGCCCGCATTGTCCAACAGCTCCTGTTCCAGCGCCTCGTCGATCATCATCGCGTCATCGGCCAGAAGGGCGAGCGAGGCGATCTGTGCCCGCTCAATCCGCGCCAGCAGGTAGTCTTCGCGGAACCGCGCGATGGAAGGCACGAAAATCATGATTTCTGCCAGCATCACGAAGATGACGGTCAGGATCAGCAATCGGCCTGAAAGCGAGTTGAGCACGCGGTTTATCTACCTTCCCTCGTCCCGGGACCTAGAACCGCTGCACGAGGCGCACGATCCGCTTGATCCACGGGCTGTCAAACAGTTTGGGGCTAAAATAGGCGCCCGCGGCCCGTTTGTTAATCTCCCCCAGTGTCGGATAGGGAGCGACCATCGCGGCAATAGCACCCATTTTGAGCTTGTTGGCAATGGCAAGTGCCCAGATCTGGATCAGCTCTCCCGCTTGCGCTCCGACGATGGAGGCTCCGACAGGCCGCCCTTTGACCACCATCACCTTGATCATCCCCTTGGTCTGGCCGGTGGCAATCGCGCGGTCATTGCCGGAATAGGGGAAGCGCACCACAGTCAGCTTGTCGCCATGAACCTCACGGGCTTGTGCCTCGGTCAGGCCGACCTGGGCGATCTCGGGGTCCGTATAGGTGGCCCAAGGGATATGGTCGGTCCGTGCCTTCGCTGGCAGGCCCATCAACATCTGCCGGATGATCACGCCCGCATGGTACCCCGCCACATGGGTGAATTGCAGGCCGCCCGCAGCGTCGCCGATGGCATAGACCCTGCGGTTTGTGGGCGACCGAAGCGCGGAGTCCACCTTCACGCCGCTGCGGGTGCGTTCCACCCCGGCTTTGTGCAGGTCAAGCGTGTCGATATTAACGGTGCGCCCAACCGCAACCAGCAGGTGAGTGCCGTTGTAAACGGTCCCGTCTTCGGCTGTCACCGCGATGTCGCCTTCTCCACCGGACACGCTGGACACCATCGCGCCCTCGATGATCCGGATACCTTCCGCGCGGAGGTTTTCCAATGCAATGGCCGCAATCTCCGGGTCGTCCTTGCCTAGTGCCTTAGCCCCTTCCAACACAGTCACCTCGCACCCCAACCGCCGATGCGCCTGCGCCATTTCAAGCCCGATGGGGCCGCCGCCTATGACGATCAGGTGGCCGGGCTTTTCGCGCAACTCGAAGATCGTCTCGTTGGTCAGGTATGGCGTGTCCTCCAGTCCCGGAATCGGCGGCACGAAAGGACGGGAGCCCGTGGCGATCACAAAACGGCGCGCGGTGATCTCTGTGTCGCCTGCCTGAACGGTATCATGACTGGTGAAACGTCCGAATTCCCGTATGACCCGAACGCCAAGCCCCTCAAACCGCTCCTGGCTGTCATGGGGTTCAATGGCGGCGATCGTGGCGGCCACATGATCCTTTGCGGCGGCATAGTCGGTCGAAACCTCACCACCCTTGACGCCAAACGCCCCTTGCCCCATCGCATGGGCCTTATGCCCGGCCGCCAACAGCGCTTTTGACGGCACACAGCCATAGTTCAGGCAATCGCCGCCCATTTTGTGGCCTTCCAGCAGAACCACATCCGCCCCCATCTGGACAGCGCCCGCCGCCACAGACAGCCCGCCGCTGCCTGCCCCGATCACGCAGATATCGGTCTTGATCCGGTTCATGGGTCAAAGCCCTTTCTGGCCACGAAGGGCCTTGATGAGGATGGGAAGCGCCGCAAGGGCACAAAGGGCGAGGATGGGGCCCAGAATGGCAGGCTCGAAAATAATCGACAGGTTGGGGGTTTCGCCCTGGGCAAAAACCTCGCCCAGACCAGCGCCCACCCACGTATAAACCGCCGTGCCCGGCATGATCCCGAAGAAGGTCGTAAACACGTAGCGGTGCAGGCTGACACCGACCAGCGCGGGCAAAAGGTTGGCCACGAAGAACGGCACAACGGGCACCAGCCGGATCAGGAACAGCATCGACAGTTCGTTTTGATGAATGCCCTCGCTGATCCGCCGGACAAGGCCGGATGATGCATCCATGCGCGCTGACAACGTGCTGCCGAAGCCAAGCCGAGCCGCGAGGAAAATAATCGTCGCGCCAGTGGTTGCAGACAGAAGAACAAAGATCACACCGGGGAAGAGACCAAAAAGAAACCCACCCGCCAACGTTGCGGGCGAGGCGCCGGGCAGCGAAAAGGCCACGACTAGGACGTAGATCACCATGTAGCCGGCCACCATAGCCACGTAATGCGAATCGCGGAAGACAAGCAGCGCCTCTCGATTGTCGCGCAAGGCCTCGAAACTCAGATAGTCGCTGAAGAAAAAGAGCCCCGCCGCGAATCCGAGGATCAGGATGAGAATGGGCAGAAGGCGGCTGGCCTTCGATCCGGGTTCTGTTGTGACTTGGCTCATATCCTGTCCGATCGCCTGGGTTGACCACAACATGCGTGCAAGCCTTGCGCAGCAACAGCCCCCTCACGCGGCGTTGATCACACGTGACGGAAACGGGGGAAATATGTCATGATCGGGGGTGGCTTGAAGGAATCTGCGCCCGGGATGTTTCAAACCGGGATTTCAGGGCTTCGGGCTTGTTGACATGGGGGGCATGAGGGCCTATTGCCCGGGCCTCATACGGATTCTCCGGCTGTCGATGCTTGGGTTCACCCCGCATCCGGCCTTGATGACAAGGAAACGAGACAGATGAAACGCACCTACCAGCCGTCGAACCTGGTCCGCAAGCGTCGCCACGGCTTTCGCGCCCGCATGGCCACCAAAGCCGGCCGCAAGATCCTGAACGCCCGCCGCGCCCGCGGCCGGAAGTCGCTCAGCGCATAATCGCGTGATGCAGGGCCGGGCCTTGCTGCCCGGTTGATGAGCCCCCTTCGGCCCCACGGCCCCGGGGGCTTTTCGTGTTTGAGAGACCGTCCGTGCCAACCGTCGAGACCCTGACCAAGCGCCCCGATTTTCTGCGTGCCGCCCGCGCAGCGCGCGCGCCCACGCCCGCGTTTTTGGTACAGGCCCGATTGCGCCGCAACGATGAAGGCGTATCGCCCGATCTGGTGCGCGTGGGCTTCACCTGTTCCAAGAAGGTTGGCAATGCCGTCGCCCGCAACCGCGCCAAACGCCGTTTGCGAGAGATCGCCCGCGCCATCCTGCCGCTTGAAGGGCGGCCCGGCTGGGACTACGTGTTGATTGGCAAAGCCAATGACACCGCCGCCCGTCCGATTGAGGATATGGTCAAGGACCTGTCCCGCGCCCTTAGGAAAATCCACAAGTGACCCCGCTGGCCCATCTCTTCGCCCTGCCCGTCCGGGCCTACCGGCTGATCTTCAGCCCCTGGGTTGGGTTCAACTGCCGCTATCAGCCCACATGTTCCGCATACGCCTTGGAGGCACTGCAAAAACACGGGGCCATCAAGGGCGCGTGGCTCGCTGCCAGGCGGATCGGACGCTGCCATCCCTGGGGTTCTGACGGCTATGACCCTGTGCCTGGTTGCGAGCATGATCACGACCGTGACGAGTCACAAGACGTGGCCAATCGGTAACAACCGTAGATTGTCTGCTTTTCCGCTATAGCGTGATGCACGCTACTAGTGCTACTCGCCCGATATCGGGTTCCACCGTCCAACATGGGAGGGCGTCATATGATTTGTCTATCTGCACGGCGCCGTGGCGAACCCGATTCCCGGTCTGGCACCGGCGTAGCAGGGGCATAGGCCGCAAGGCCGCACCCTTCGGTCCCTAGGGACCAGCTTTCCAACATGACCTGACCGATTTGTCTCGGGCGGCATTCCGCCTTTCCGTGGCCCATTTCCAACCCAATCAGAGGCCCCTGTTCCATCAGGGGGACATATCATGACCAGACTCGAAAACCGTCTTTTGGCGGCTGAAATCCAGGCCCTTTTGGCTGAAATGATTGCCGATGCGGGGGCGTGGCGCGTGCTGAAGGCCGCAGCCAAGCAGGCGCTGAGGTCCAAGGCGCGGCCCGCGAACGGGCTCATCTCGCTCAACAATCACATGCGGCGTGACATAGGGATGGCACCTTACCACCCTCCCCCATCCGCGACACAGCTCAGGTGGTGAGCTTTCGGGGTCCGGTCCATCCGGGCCCCAACCCTCAGCCGATCAGCGCCTGATTGCCCGCGTTCGTTGGGGCACGCGTTGGCATGGTCGCCGCAGGGTGGCCTGCCAGAACCAGCGCCGCATCGCGGTAGAACTGCGCATCCAGAAAATACCAGTTGTGCGAGATCGAGGCCGTGTTCGGCCAGTCCTGCTTATGCGCGATATAATAGTGCTGCGCGTATACGTCCGCATGGCCTGATGGCACACCGTCCGGCATCCCCTCGAACCCCAGCCTTTGCGCCTGAAACAGCCTGTACCATTGGGAAAGGCTCAGCACTTCATCGGCACGACTGTAGTAGTTGGTGATCCGGCCCGCATGAGCATAGAGCGCAGCAGATTTCTTGGCACCGACCTTCATAGACTTCGCCGCAATGTCGGCAGCAACCAGCAAAACCTGCCCGACCGAGATATCGACCGTCCCGGCCTTGCCCAGCTCCACCACCCGGTGAAAGGCATGGCGCGTCACCAATGAACCCATGGAATGAGCCATGATGTCGATTGTGATCCCCGGCATCGCCTTGCGCAGTACGGCTATGCCATCCAGCACCAGTTGCGGCGCGACTAAATGTGCGTCTGCCCGATCCTTGCGATAGTCAAAGACCGCGCCATTGGTCGGCCAATCAAAGCTGACCGCAACGCCATTGAACCCGTGCTGCGCCAGCCCGTCCGCGATCAGTTCATGGCGGGCAAAGGTCTCATGCTGTTCCAGGTTGAAGCCATGGACGTGCATCAGCACACCGTTCCCGCCCGCCGCCGCCAGCACCTCGGCCAGCCATGTGTCCACCGGCAGGATCTGCACCGCATAGCCCGCACCGGCCTTCTCAACCCTCAGATACCGCGTTACACCGGGGTTCTTGGTGAAGGCTCCGTCCACGAAACTGCGTGTGGTCATGGCGTAAATCATAGCGCGTCCTCGAATGGCAAACTGGTCAATCCGGTCATCATGCGCCCGAATCGCCGGAATCCCAAAATCATTGCCTGTGCCGGGCATTCCGCGTAGATGCGGACCCGCAACCGGAGGCCCCCGATGCTAGACGAATCCGACGATATCCATCCGCTGTTTAACGGCGCCCCGAACACGACCGAGTTCAAGAAGCTGCGAAAGCGGATCATCCGTGAAACCCGCGACGCCATTGACCGCTATGGCATGATCGAACGCGGCACCCGCTGGCTGGTGTGCCTGTCGGGCGGCAAAGACAGCTATACGCTGCTCGCCGCTCTGACCGAGCTGAAATGGCGCGGGCTGCTTCCGGTCGACATTCTGGCCTGCAATCTGGATCAGGGTCAGCCGGGCTTTCCCGCGACGGTGCTGCCAGAGTTCCTGTCGAAGATGGGGGTAGAGCACCGGATCGAGTACCAGGACACCTATTCCATCGTCATGAACAAGGTGCCCGCAGGACGCACCTATTGCGCGCTGTGTTCCCGTTTGCGGCGCGGCAACCTGTATCGAATCGCCCGCGAAGAGGGCTGCTCCGCCGTGGTTCTGGGCCATCACCGCGACGATATTCTGGAAACATTTTTCCTAAACCTGTTCCATGGCGGCAAACTGGCGACGATGCCGCCAAAACTGCTGAATGACGAGGGCGACCTGTTTGTTTACCGCCCCCTTGCCCATGTGGCCGAAGCCGATTGTGAGAAATTCGCGACCGCGATGAACTATCCCATTATTCCCTGTGATCTATGCGGATCGCAGGACGGGCTGCAAAGGCAGCAGATCAAGAAACTGTTGGATGAATGGGAAAGCCGCAGCCCCGGACGGCGCGGCAAGATGTTTTCGGCCCTGATGAATGCGCGGCCCTCGCATCTGCTGGACCCTGCGCTCTTTGACTTCGCGGGGCTGATGCGTTCGGAACAAGTCGACACAAATCCGAAGGACTGAGACGGAGACATTAACAGCCTGTCAGGCAGTTTGGCTTAGCGGTTCCAGGACCGTTGCCCGATTTGCCAGGATTAAGAGGCTGCCATGCATGTCCCGATGTTTCCCAGGTTGGATTCCCTTGCCCAAAACATACGAAGGGGCTTGTCGAGGATCGAGGTGCTGGCCGTTTTCCCCGCGCTGGCGCTGCTGGCCTTCTGGATGGGCGCGCCAGAGGTCATCTTTGCCACCTCCTTTCTTCTGCCCGGCCTTCTGGCATTGCAGGCCATGCGACCGCAGGGAAAAGGCGTGGGGGACGGGGCCCCGCTGGATGGAAAAACTGGCCTGCCAATGCGCCAGAGCTTTCTGGCCGTCTTGGACACAACGCTGTCAGAGGCCGGGCTGAAAGGCCACTCCACCGCCTGCCTGGTGGCCGAGATCGACGATTTCCCAGATATGGCGGCCCGATGGGGCGGCGAAGCCAGTGACCATATCCTGCGCCGGACTGCTAATCGGGTGCTGACCACAGTGCGCAGGGGCGACGTGGTTGCCTGCATCGGCGAAGGGCGGTTCGCGATCACCCTGCATCCGGTCGCGTCCGTGAAACTGGATATCGTGATGTCGCTGGTGGATCGGCTGCAAAGGGCGCTTTCAGAACCCATCGCCATTGCAGCGGCGTCTGCCCATCCTACCGTGTCCGTCGGCTTCGCGACCCCGGCCCAGACCGATTTTGCAGGCGCTGAACATCTTCTCGACGCAGCCCTTACCGCCCTGATCGAGGCGCGACGGCACGGGCCCGGCGGTGTCAGGGGTTATTCCGACCGAATCAAATCCTGCTCACAACTGCGCCACGGACTGGCGGAGGAAGTGGAAGAAGCGCTAACCAATGGCGACATCCGGCCCTGGTTCCAGCCACAAGTCTGCGCCGATACCGGCGCGGTCACAGGGTTCGAGGCGCTCGCCCGCTGGCACCATCCCGAGGCAGGCATTTTGACACCGGCCGACTTTCTGCCCGCGGTTGCAGACGCTGGCTGCATGGGGCGGCTTGGTGAATCCATCCTGGCGCAGTCCCTTCGTGCAATCCAGGAATGGGACATGGCAGGCTGTTCGGTGCCGTCGGTTGCCGTGAATTTCTCTGCCGAGGAACTGCGCGACCCAACCCTTGCCGACCGCCTGAAATGGGAAGTGGACCGGTTCGACCTGCGCCCAAAGCGGCTGATGGTTGAGATCCTCGAAACCGTGGCCGCCCAGTCGGAAGATGACGTGATCTTGCGCAATATCGAGCAGATGGGCGCACATGGGTTCAATCTGGACCTCGATGATTTCGGCACTGGTCAAAGCTCCATCGCCAATATCCGCCGCTTCCGCGTCAACCGCATCAAGATCGACCGCAGTTTCGTGACCAAGCTGGACCAGGACTCGACCCAGCGCGCTGTCGTGGCCGGCATTCTGGCGCTGGCGGAACGGCTGAACGTGTCAACCGTGGCCGAGGGTGTTGAAACACCGGGCGAACGCAGCGTTGTGGCGCAATTGGGATGCGATCATCTGCAAGGATATATTATCGCCCGCCCGATGCCGTTCTCGGACACGGTGAGCTGGATGCATACCTACACCGCCGGGCTGGCCAAAACGCCCAGAATTGGCCGCCGCGCCGGGTAATCCACCCAAATGGCGGGGCCAAACCGCGCGGCAGGCCAATAGAACCGGGAAAACCGCTTGACCTTTCCAGCCTCAGTCTGTTGAACCTCCGTGACTTCAACCAAGGCTGGACACGCGGGTATGGACGACCAAAACCAGAACAAGAACCTTATTCTTGCCATGGCGCTCAGCATGGGCGTCATCCTGATTTGGTCGATCATGTTCCCGCCAGAGGAACCTGCTGTCGATCCGGCAGCGAATGATCCGGCAGTTGTGACTGTCGTCGACGAAAACGGCAACGAGGTCGCCCTTGCACCGCCCGCGGCGGGGACAACCGACGCGGCAGGCATCGACGCCGCCCCGCAAGAACTTGTTGAAACGCCGCGGATCGAGATCGACACGCCCTCGCTTTATGGCAGCATTGCCCTGACCGGCGGCCGTCTCGATGACCTGCTGCTGCGCAACTATCGCGAGACGCTGGACGAAACATCTGACAACGTTCGCCTGCTATCCCCTGTGGGTGAAGCCGGTGCCTACTACGCCCTCTACGGCTGGACCCCGGGCGGATCGCTCGACTACGATCAGGTGCCCGGGTCGAACACGCCGTGGGAACTGGAAGAAGGCCAGTCGCTCACCGTTGAAACCCCTGTGACACTGCGGTGGGACAATGGAAGCGGCCTGATCTTCCGCCGCACGATCTCGGTTGATGAGGATTATCTGTTCACCGTGACGCAAACGGTGGAGAACACCGGCGATAGCGATGTGCGCCTTGCCCCTTACGGCATTGTCGCCCGCCACGGCCTGCCCGAGGATCTGCAAAACTTCTTCATCCTTCATGAAGGCGTCGTGCAGAATTCCGATGGCACCCTGAATGAGCTGGACTATGACGGCATGGCCGACATGGAATTCGTCCAGCGCGAAGGTGCCCAAGCCGAAGTAACGGAAGTGACCGAGTCCGGCTGGATCGGTTTTACAGACAAATACTGGATGACCACCCTGGTTCCTGGGTCGGGCCAGCCCTTCACGGCTGTGTCGCGCTACGTTCCCGGCTCCGAGATCTACCAGACCGAGGCGCGCCTGCCCGCCGTAACTGTTGCCCCCGGCGAAACCGCGGAGTCCACCACGCGGCTGTTCGCGGGCGCCAAGGAATGGGAAACCATCCGCCGCTATGAAAATGAGGAAGGCATCGACGGGTTCCTCGACTCGATCGACTGGGGCTGGTTCTATTTCCTGACCAAGCCGATCTTCTGGCTGCTGCACAACCTGCATGTGCTGATTGGAAATATGGGCCTCGCAATCATCGCGCTGACCATCCTGATCAAAGCGATCCTCTTCCCGCTGGCCTACCGGTCCTATGTGTCGATGGCGAAGATGAAAGAGCTTCAGCCGGAGATGGAGAAGCTCAAAGAACGCGCTGGTGATGATCGCGAAGCGCTTCAGAAAGGGATGATGGAGCTCTATAAGAAGAATAAGGTGAACCCCGCCTCGGGCTGTTTGCCAATCCTTCTGCAAATCCCCATCTTCTTCTCGCTCTACAAGGTGATCTTCGTCACGCTGGAACTGCGCCACGCGCCGTTCTTCGGGTGGCTGAATGACCTGTCCGCGCCTGACAGCTCTACGATTTACAACCTTTTCGGTTTGTTCCCCTGGGCCGGGCCGGAACCGGGCAGCATCCTGGCGCTGATCTTCATCGGCATCCTACCGATCCTTCTTGGTATCTCGATGTGGCTGCAGCAAAAGCTAAACCCGGCGCCCACCGATCCAACACAGCAAATGATCTTTGCCTGGATGCCCTGGGTCTTCATGTTCATGCTTGGCAGCTTCGCGAGCGGGCTGATCGTTTACTGGATCACCAACAATACGATCACGTTCACCCAGCAATACATCATCATGCGCAGCCACGGGCATCGGCCTGACGTCTTCGGCAATATTCGCAACAGCTTCAATCGCAAAAAGAAATCAGAATAATGACCGCAAAGGTTGAGGCGCTCTGGCGTCATCCGATCAAAAGCCATGGGCGCGAAGCCCTGACCCATGCCCGCCTGACCGCGGGCATGTGTTTTCCGTGGGACAGGGTCTGGGCCGTCGCCCATGACGCCGCGAAGACCGACGGGACGGCCTGGGCATCCTGCGTGAATTTCTCGATCGGTGCGAAGCTGCCCGGACTGATGGCCATTGAGGCGCAGCTGGACGAGACGACCGAGACCGTCACCCTCACGCATCCAGACCTGCCGGACCTAACGTTCCGCCCCGATGACGAACCAGAGGCGCTGATCACCTGGACCAAGCCACTGATGGACCCCAAGCGCGCTCAGTCGCAGCGGATCATCCGGGTGCCGGGGCGTGGTATGACCGACACGGATTTCCCTTCGGTTAGCATCGGCAACATGTCCTCTCACCGGGTAGTGGAACAGAAGCTGGGTCAAAGCCTCTCACCACGCCGCTGGCGCGCGAATATCTGGGTGGATGGTTGGGCGCCGTGGGAAGAGTTTGATCTGATCGGCAAAACCCTCCGCATTGGCAGCACCGAGATTGCGATCCGCGAACCCGTGGTGCGCTGCATGGCCACCACCACGAATCCCGATACCGGCAAGCGCGACGCCGATACACTGAGCGTGCTGAACGAGGACCGCGAATTCTGCGTCTACGGAGAGGTTGTGACCTCAGGCGATATCGCACTTGGTGACATGGCAGAGGTAGTCTGACAATGGAAATCCGCTTCCCACTTGCCCCAAAACCCGAAACGGATGAGGCCGAAAAAGGCCGCCTTCTGTTCGCTACCGGCTCAGAATTCCTTAAAGGTGTCGTTGCCATGGACGGGATGCCGCCCGGTGACAAGGTCGAAGTGTGCTTCGCGGGTCGTTCCAACGTGGGCAAGTCGACGCTGATCAACGCTGTTACGGGCCGCAAAGCGCTGGCGCGCGCGTCCAACACGCCGGGGCGCACGCAGGAAATTAACTTCTTCACCATTGCAGACAGCCACTATCTGGTGGACCTGCCGGGCTATGGATTCGCCAATGCGCCGGTGAAAGTGGTCGAGAAATGGCAGCGGCTGCTTAAGGCCTATCTGTCCGGCCGTGCCAATCTGCGCCGCGCTTTCGTGCTTATTGACAGCCGCCACGGGGTGAAGGTGGTCGATGAAGAGATCATGGATCTGCTCGACAAATCCGCCGTGCCTTTCCAGGTGGTGCTGACCAAGGTTGATAAGATCAAGCAGACGGATATGCCGGGCTTGCTGGATCAGGTGCGGGGCGCGCTGGCCAAACATCCTGCCGCCTACCCCGAGATCGTTGCGACCTCGTCCGAGAAGGGCGTTGGCATTCCCACCTTACGCGCCATTATCGCCGGCATCATCTGAAGCCCTTGAGCGCCGCGCGCCCGGGGGCTAACAAGATGTGACCAGAGGGCCAGAGCAATGAAGAAACAAGTGACCATGACCACCCGCGACTACGCCGCCACCGCCCGCACCCTTTCCGAGGCGCTGCCCTATATGCAGCGCTACAATGATGCGGTCGTGGTCATCAAATTCGGCGGCCATGCCATGGGCGACGAAGAGGCGATGGCCAGCTTTGCACGCGACATGGTCCTGCTGCGCCAGGTCGGCATGAACCCGGTGATCGTCCATGGCGGCGGCCCGATGATCAACGAGATGCTGGCCAAGCTTGGCGTGAAGTCCGAGTTCGTCAAAGGCAAGCGTGTGACCGATGCGGCCACGGTGGACGTGGTCGAAATGGTGCTGTCGGGCATGGTCAACAAGCGCATCGTGCAGGCGATCAACGCACAGGGCGGCCGCGCCGTGGGCCTTTCGGGCAAAGATGCAAACCTGATGATCTGCGATCCGTCCGACCCGGAACTGGGCTTTGTCGGTGACCCGGCTGAGGTTGACCCGGCGGTTCTGCTGAACCTGTTCGAGGATGACATGATCCCGGTCGTGGCCCCCCTTGGCGCGGGCCGCGCGGGTGAGACCTACAATATCAATGGTGACACGGCCGCAGGCGCGATTGCGGCGGCGCTGAAGGCTGACCGACTGCTGCTGCTGACTGATGTGGCCGGGGTCAAGAACGCAGCGGGCGAAGTGCTGACCCAGCTTTCCGCGACCGAGGTCGAACAGATGACCGCCGATGGCGTCATCGCGGGCGGCATGATCCCCAAGACCGAGACCGCCGTGAACGCAGTGCGGGGCGGCGTGCGGGCCTGCACCATCGTCGATGGCCGCGTCAACAATGCGGTGCTGCTGGAGCTGTTCACCGCGCACGGCGCGGGCAGCATGATCCGCGCCTGACGCTTGCCAAGTCACGCGCGGTTCAGCACAGTCTCGGGCATGGACCTCGCCGCGATTCAGGCGCTTGCCGCCCCGCATTTCCTAGACATTTTCGGCGCGTTCCACGCGACGCCAGAGGATGGCTGCGCCCCCGGCACCATGGTGTTGCTATCGCCTTTGGAACCTGGCTTCTGGGCCCATTTTCAGAACCAGCCCGAATTCCATGACCCAGACCCGATTGACCGTTGGTCTACCCGCGTCATCGGCGCGCTCGCAGACAATCTCGGTGGCACCGCATATTTCCCGTTCGGTGGCCCGCCCTACGCCCCGTTCATCCGGTGGGCGGAACGCACAGGCCGGGCCTGGCGCTCGCCCGTTGGTATGCTGGTGCATGACACCGCCGGCATGATGATCTCGATCCGGGGCGCGATACTGCTGCCTGAGTTGCTGAACCTGCCCCCTACGGCGTCGGAAGGCCCGTGCTCCGGCTGCGAACAACCCTGCCTGACAGCCTGCCCGGTCGGAGCGCTTGGCGAACGCCCCTATGACGTTCCCGCTTGTCATGACCATCTGAACAGCGTCCAGGGTTCAGATTGCTTGACTGGCGGCTGTCTGGTTCGGCGCGTATGCCCCGTTAGCCAGGGTTTTGGCCGCGATCCGGATCAAACTGCCCACCACATGAGACATTTTCACAAATGAGCCTGACCCTGATTGTCACCCGCCATGCGAAATCCGATTGGAACGATCCTCTGCTGGATGACCATGACCGCCCGCTCAATAATCGCGGCAAACGCGATGCGCCTCGCATTGGCGCCTGGTTGAAGCAGCGGGGATATGTACCCGACAAGGTCACGACCTCGACAGCACGACGGGCCCAAGAGACCTGGGAAGCCATAGCCCCTGCCATTGGCGGCAAACCCAAATTCAGCACGGCAGAGAAGCTTTACCATGCGTCTCCGGAAACGCTGTTGGCCTATACGCGCGGCTCATATGCGTTCACTCATATGATCATCGGGCATAATCCAGGAATTGCCGAGTTCGCCGAACGGCTGCTGTTCAGCAAACCCAACCATCCCCGCTTCGCCGATTTCCCGACCTGCGCCACTTTGGTGATCGATTGCGATGAATCCGATTGGCGGGATGTACAATGGGGCACAGGCCGGGTGCTGGACTTCGTCACGCCTCACGACCTCTGACACAAAAAGAAAAGGCCCCCGAATGGGGGCCTCTCCAATTCTGAGAAATGTGCTGGCTCAGTGGCCAAGGATCTGGCTGAGGAACAGCTTGGTCCGGTCTGACTTCGGATTGGTGAAGAACTCTTCCGGTTCGTTCTGTTCCACGATCTGACCCGCATCCATAAAGATCACCCGGTTGGCGACCTGACGCGCAAAGCCCATCTCGTGGGTCACGCAAAGCATGGTCATGCCTTCCTCGGCCAGCTCGATCATGGTGTCGAGCACTTCCTTGATCATCTCAGGGTCAAGTGCCGAAGTGGGTTCGTCAAACAGCATGAT
Organism: Nioella aestuarii; assembly: GCF_050896395.1. NCBI lineage: Bacteria > Pseudomonadati > Pseudomonadota > Alphaproteobacteria > Rhodobacterales > Paracoccaceae > Nioella > Nioella aestuarii. The sequence goes on from NZ_JBPBBA010000002.1 coordinate 65,333, forward strand.
GCGCGGGCGCATGCACAGCGAACGCGCGATGGCCACACGCTGCTGCTGACCGCCGGACAACTGGCCGGGATACTTGTCGGCCTGTTCGGGGATCTTCACCTTTTCCAGGAAATGCATCGCCGTTTCTTCGGCTTCCTTCTTGGGCGTCTTGCGCACCCAGATCGGGGCCAGCGTGCAGTTTTCCAGAATGGTCAGGTGCGGGAACAGGTTGAAGTGCTGGAAGCACATGCCAACCTCGGACCGGATCTTGTCGATGTTCTTCAGGTCGTTCGACAGTTCCGTTCCGTCCACCACGATCTTGCCCTGCTGGTGTTCTTCCAGCGCGTTGATGCAGCGGATCAGGGTGGATTTACCGGACCCCGAGGGGCCACAGATCACGATCCGCTCACCACGATACACCGTCAGGTCGATGTCACGCAGCACGTGGAAGGTGCCGTACCATTTGTTCATGCCCTCGATCGAGATCGCAACCTCGTCCGAGACCTTCATATGAGACCGGTCGATTTCGCGGTCCTGGATGGAAGCAGTTTGAGCGTCAGTCATTTGGACGTCTCCTTAGCGATGCCCGGTGTTGAGCTTGCGCTCAAGCCACATGGAGTAGCGGGACATGGAAAAACAGAAGATGAAGAAGCACAGGCCGATGAAGATGAACAGTTCCCAGTAGATACCGTTCCAGGCCGAGTCCGCGCGAATTGCGTTGGACAGGCCAATCGGGTCCAGAAGGCCGATGAACACCACCAGCGTGGTATCCTTGAAGAGGCCAATGAACGTGGACACGATCCCGGGGATGGAAATCTTCAGGGCTTGCGGCAGGATGATCAGCTGCATGGATTGCCAATAGTCCAACCCAAGGCTGTCTGCCCCTTCGTACTGGCCGCGTGGCAGGGCCGCGAGACCCCCACGAACCACCTCAGCAATATAGGCCGAGGAGAAGAGCGTCACCATGATGATCACCCTCAACATCAGGTCGAAGTTGGTTCCCGGCGGCAGGAAGTAGTTCAGCAGCAGCGATGCCGTGAACAGCCACACGATCAGGGGAACGCCCCGGATGACCTCGATGAAGAAGACCGAGCACTTGTTGATGATGAACAGGTCAGACTGCCGGCCAAGCGCCAGCAGGATACCAAGCGGCAGCGACATGACGATCCCTGCAACCCCGATCACGATGGCCAGCATGAAGCCACCAAACCGGTCAGAGGCAACCTGCTCGATTCCGATTGGCAGGGCAGAACTGAGCGCCCCACTGATCGTTCCAGCAAAAAGCAGCCAGTAGAGAAGCGGTACGACAATAGCGCCGATGGTTGCGCCAAGGGCACCCAGAGAAGCCGCCCCATAGGTCAGCACGGCCCAGCCAATGACGAAGCCTGCGGCCGTAACAAGCGGGCCCCAAATCGTCCCACCCCACAGAAGCCAGTAGGCCGCGAAGGGCATGATAGCCGTCACGATCAGCAGCTTGCGCGGTGCCTTGTCGAACAGGATGGGTGCAATCGCCACTCCGAACAGGATCAACGCCAGGATCGGCCGCCAGTACAGTTCGGACGGGTAGAAGCCGAATAGCAGCTGGTGCCAGCGGTCTGTGATCACCGCCCAACAGGCGACATCATAGCCGATACCACTGGCATCCCGGATTTCCCGGCACTCAGACAGCGAGTCCGCTTGCCAGATACCGCCCAAGGCCCATGGCATGGTGTGGGCCAGAACCCAATAGACGACATAAAGCGACACGAGCGTCAGGATCGAGTTCAACCAGCCCGAAAACAGGTTCTCCCGTATCCACTTCACCGCGCCTTTTTCGCCTAGTGGCGGATCTTTGGGGTCCAGCATCTGGGTGCGGACAAATGAAGGTGTCTTTGTCATATCACCGCTCCTTCAGCTTGACGGAGTTGTTGTAGATGTTCATCGCGCCTGAGATGACCAGCGAGGTCACCAGGTAGAACAGACCCAAAAGCAACATGCCCTCCAGCTCTCGGCCGGTCTGGTTGATCGTGATCCCCCCGAGGGTGGAGCGAACATCCATGTAGCCCACGGCGATGGCGAGCGAGCTGTTCTTGGTCAAGTTCAGATATTGCGAGATGAGCGGCGGAATGATCACCCGCATGGCCTGCGGAAGGATCACCAAGTTCATCGTCCGGTTCGGACGCAGGCCCAGGGCAAACGCTGCCTCGGTCTGGCCCTTGCTGACGGCCATGATGCCCGCCCGCACAATCTCGGCGATGAAGGCACCGGTATAAAGCGACAGCGCGAACCACAAAGCAATCAGCGAATTGCGCAGATGCGTACCGCCCGCAAAGTTAAAGCCGCGCAGTTCAGGATAGTTCAGATGCGCGCCCATCAGGATCAAAGCCGCAATCAGGGGCACGAAGAAGACCCCTAGATTGATATACCAGGTGGTTGGGCGAACCCCTGTCGCCTCCTGCTTGGCGGTGGCCGAGGCGTTGATCTTGCGGATGGCGACGATGCTGCCAATGACAAGTGCAATGATCACCAGCCAGTTCATCAGGCTGCCGGATTCCGCGCCGCCGATGACGTTGTTGAACTGAACCGAGGGGATGTAGATCCCGCGGTTCGTCACAGCGACACTGTCAAACACAATCATGGACGCTTCGGGTTCATCGCCGCGGAAATCACGCGGCTGAGGCGTGGCCTCGGTCATGACCGCGAAGATCAGGATGATCCAAAGCAGCAGCGGGATGTTGCGGAAGCCTTCCACGTAAACCGTCATCAGGCGTCCGACGATCCAGTTTTTGGACAGGCGCAGAACACCGGCGATGACGCCGAGGATCGTGGCCAGGATGCAGCCCAGGAAGGCGACAAGAAGCGTATTCAGAATGCCAACCAAAGCAGCCCGGCCATGGGTGGAGTCATTCGAGTATTCAATCAGGCGCTGGTTGATATCGTATCCGGCGCGAGAGCTGAGGAAGCTGAAGTTGAAGTCTTTCCCAAGCTCGCTCAGGTTCCGAACGATGTTCGTTCCAAGGAAGAACAGGCCGGCGATGATAAGGGCAAAGGCGACGACCTGAATGGTGATAGACCGATATCTGGTGTCGTAGATGAGTTGGCTAAGTCGGAAGGACTCGGCCGGTGGGTTTGTTGCTGTTGACATGTGTGGCAACCCCGACTGTCGCTGGAGGAGCGACCCACGACCCCCCAATCATCTGGCAAGCAGATGGTCCGGTCGCATGGTCAGTACTTGATGAGGCGCAATTGGAAGAAGGGCGCGGCAATGCCGCGCCCCCCAATTCCAGCTATTCCTTAGCGGAACGGCGGCGAGTAGAGCAGACCACCGTCGGTCCACTGCGCGTTCAGACCACGCGCCAGGCCGATCGGGGTGTTCTCACCGATGTTGCCTTCGAACAGTTCGCCGTAGTTACCGACGGAGGAAATCGCGTTTGCCGCCCAGTCAGAGGACAGGCCGAGCATACCGCCCAGGTCGCCTTCGGAGCCGAGCAGACGGTTGATTTCCGGGTTCTCGGTGCCGGCAGCCAGTTCAGCCACGTTTGCCGAGGTCACGCCAAGTTCTTCAGCTGCGATCAGAGCGTTCAGCGTCCAGCGGACGATATCGCCCCATTCGTTGTCGCCATGGCGAACGAGCGGGCCGAGCGGCTCTTTCGAGATGATTTCCGGCAGAACCACGTGTGCCGACGGATCTTCGAAGGTGGCGCGGGTAGCGGCCAGGCCGGATGCGTCGGTGGTGTACACGTCACAGGCGCCAGCAAGGTACTGCTGCTGTGCTTCTGCGTTGGTTTCGATCGGAACCGGCTCGTAGCTCATGTTGTTCGAGGCGAAGAAGTCCGCCAGGTTAAGCTCGGTGGTGGTGCCGGTCTGGATGCAGACGGTTGCGCCGTCCAGTTCCATGGCCGAGGAGACACCCAGTTCACGGGGAACCATGAAGCCCTGACCGTCATAGTAGTTGATGCCCACGAATTCGAAACGCAGGTCAACGTCACGGCTGAAGGTCCAGGTGGTGTTCCGAGCCAGCATGTCGATTTCGCCAGAGGCCAGCGCGGTGAAGCGGGTCTGACCGGTGGTGGGCACGAAGTTCACAGCAGTGGAGTCGCCGAGAACTGCCGCGGCGACAGCGCGGCAAACGCCAACGTCGAAGCCTTCCCATTCACCGTTTGCATCGGGCGCCGCAAAGCCAACGAGGCCAGTGGTCACGCCGCAGTTCAGTGCACCGCGTGCGCGGACTTCGTCCAGCGTCTGCGCGGACACAGCACCAGCTGCGAGACCTGCCACGGCAAGCGTGCCGAGAAGAACGGATTTATTCATGTTTACCTCTTCCTGATGGTTCACCCTTTTGGGCGACTTGTTCGGCCGTTACGACCTTTGAATTGGGAGGGGCAAACACCTATGGTACGTGCCCCCGCCCTTTAATTGGGCAAATCTGGGTGATGAGGTCAAGGGTGCGGTTCGGTGAAACACACTGTTCCAAGGCTTACCTAGGGTAAATTTCTTTGGCTGCACACATGCTGCGCAACAGCATTATAACTATGCCCAGTGAAACATCACGATCCTTGCGCAAGACGCAGAAAATTGGCGGCATGTCGAAAGGCGGCGCGCTTGGTTTCGGCCATTTCGGTGGCCTCCTCATCTTCGCCCCATTGCGAAATCTGCCAATCCTCGTCGATTCGACTCAGATGCCAGGCGTCATCGGGATCCATTTTCCCATTCGCGACATACAAACCCAGCACAAGCGACCCCGATAGCGAAATCAGGTCGTGTAATGCGGTCAGGGAAAAGGGCCTGTACCCGGCCACGGTGCGGGCATAGATGCCCAGACTTTCGGCAGGCTGATCGGCTGGCAGGATGCCCGTCACGACGATCAAGGGCGCGTTATAGGTCTTTTCGGCCCAGTCCAGAACCGGGTTCCACCCCTTGTTTTGTTGCTCTGCCAGCTCTCTCGGCGCTTCGGCGCGGTGGCACAGCAAATCGGTTTCCGCATAGGCCGACAGCATTGCTGCGACTTCTGAATGCTGAACCGATACCTTGTCGATCGCCGCATTCGCAGACCGCGTCACCGGCATTGACAACGGATCAATGACGCCCTCTTGCGCATCCCATTCGATGGCGACGGCCTCTGCCATCTCGCGGGTCGGCAGGATCATCGGAGCTTTCAGCGGCGTGCGCACCGGGCGACCATCCAGCAGAACCTGCCAACCGTCTTGGGCCTCTGCCACGCTTGTTTCTTTCCAGAACCGTTTCGCCTTCCACTCGCTCATCGTTTAGTCCCAAATGTCGTCCAAAACAGATTCCAACTGCGCGAATTGCGTCAGCACCGTTACCGCCCCGGCTTGCATCAGGTTTTCTGCCGGGTGATAGCCCCAGTTCACCCCAATTGCTGGAATTCTGGCATTTCGGCCCATCTCCATGTCGAAAACCGTGTCCCCGAGAATCACCGCATGTATAGTATCTACCCCGGTTTCGGACAGGCAACTCAGGATCATCGAGGGGTTTGGTTTCGACGGATGGTCGTCAGCCACCTGCACAGTCTGAAACAGCGGTCGAACACCATGCAGGTCCATCAGGTGATCCATGCCGCGCCGCGACTTGCCGGTCGCGATGCCAAGCAGCAGATCGTCGCGCGCCGCCAGCATCCCCAACATGTCGCGCGCGCCGGGATAAAAGGGTGACAGGGCCGCACCATTTTCAATGCGCAGTCGCATGAACCCATCCTTGTAGCCTTCGACCACAGCCGCCTGCGTCGCGGCATCGGCATCCGGCATCAATCGATCGATTGCAACCGGCAAAGACAGGCCAACGATGGATAGCGTCTTCTCGCGGGTCGGCGGGGTCAGGCCAAGCCCTTCGAACGCGCCGTTCATGGCCGCCACTATATGGGCCTGGCTGTCGATCAGCGTGCCGTCGACATCGAAGATGACCAGTTTCAGGGTCATTTCACCCTTTCGAACGGGTCTTCGGCAGCAAGGCTTTCATCCCATCCAAAGGTTTCCCAGCTTTGCGCCATATGCTCGGGCAAAGGGGCCGTGATGGTGATCTCTTTGCGGGTCACCGGGTGCTCGAACCGCATCATCCGCGCGTGCAGGTGCAGCTTCTTCGAGATGATGCCACCCAATTGAGCGCCCCAGCCATCCCCCAGGTTTTCCTGCCCAGAGCCGCCGTATTTACCATCCCCGATGATCGGGTGCCCGATCTCGGCCATATGTGCGCGCAGCTGATGGGTGCGGCCCGTAATCGGTTCCATCGCAACCCAGGCCGCGCGCGACGCAACGCGGTAAAGCGTGGCATAGAGTGTATGGGCGCGTTTGGCGTCGGGATTCTGGTCCATGTCACGCGGATGGATGGCGATCATCTTTTCGCCCTCCCCCTTACGTCCATGGCCGGGCGCTTTCATCAGGCCAAAGCGGATCTCGCCCAGATACGGCGTTGGCACACCGGCCACCAGCGCCCAATAGATCTTGCGCGTCTCACGGTGACGGATCGCGGTGGTCAAGGCCTTCGCGGCCTCTCGCGTGCGGGCCAGCAGCAGAACGCCCGAGGTATCCTTGTCCAGCCGGTGCACCAGCCGCGGCTTGTCCTCGAATCCGAATTTCAACGCCTCGGCCAACCCGTCCACATGGCGGGTCTGTTTGCTACCGCCTTGAGTGGGCAGACCCGGCGGCTTGTTCAGCGCGATGATATGGTCGTCGCGGTAGATCACCGCGCCCTGAATCATCTTCGCATCCCCATCGGACACATGTTCGCGCCTGGTGAACGGTTGCGGCGCTGCCTCATCGGGCAGCGGCGGGATGCGCACGGTTTGCCCAACTTCCAGACGAGTTGCCGGTTTCACGCGGCCACCGTTGACGCGGATTTCGCCCTTGCGGCACAGCTTCTCGATCTGCACTTGCCCGATATGGGGAAACTGCCGCCGGAACCAGCGATCCAGCCGCTGGTCGCCCTCATCGGGCCCAACATTTAAGGTTTGAACGCCACTCATAGGAATATCCCCCGCGCCAGCCACAGGCCCAGAAGCAGCCCGAAAATTGAACACACAACTGAGGCGACGACATACAAAACTGCCCCGCTCATGTCGCCGCGTTCATAAAGCGTCACCGCCTCTAGCGAGAAGGCCGAGAACGTTGTGAACCCACCCAGAACGCCCGTCATCACGAAGGGCGACAGATGCGTCAGCCCACGATGTGCCGCGGCCACTACGAAGACCCCCATCAGGAATGACCCCACGATATTCACCGTGATCACGCCGAGAGGGAAGGACCCGTGCCCAATCAGGCGGACGATTCCGATCCCGGTCGCATAGCGCGCCGAGGCCCCGATGGCGCCGCCGAGAGCGACCTGAAGAAGCGTTGTAAACATGGGCGGGGTTTGTGGCTTTGCGCGGGTCTTGTCAACCGCCCTGCCGCTTGGCGCGCAGCTTTGCAAAATAGGCCACACGCTTGGCCAGATCGCGTTCGAACCCGCGTTCGACCGGTTTGTAGAATTCCGTCCGCGCCATGGTGTCCGGGAAGTAATCCTGCCCCGAAAACCCGTCCTCGGCATCGTGATCATAGGCATATCCGTCGCCATAGCCCTGATCTTTCATCAACCCGGTTGGCGCGTTCAGGATATGCTTGGGCGGCGGAGCAGAGCCGGTTTTCGCCGCCGATTTCCGCGCAGCCTTGTAGGCCACGTAGATCGCATTCGATTTCGGTGCCAAAGCCAGATAGGCCACCGCCTGCGCCAGAGCCAATTCGCCCTCGGGGCTGCCAAGCCGCTCATAGGTCTGCCACGCATCGAGGCACAAACGCTGCGCCTGCGGGTCGGCAAGGCCAATGTCTTCCACGGCCATCCGGGTGATGCGCCGCGCCAGAAAACGCGGGTCTTCGCCGCCCTCCAGCATCCGCGCAAACCAGTATAGCGCCGCATCCGGGTCGGACCCGCGGACCGATTTGTGCAAGGCCGAGATCAGGTTGTAATGGGCGTCGCCCGACTTGTCGTACTGCGCGGCGCGGCGGCTGAGCCTCTGTCCAAGCGCCTTGGGATCCAGGGGTGCGTCCACTTTCCATGCCGCCACCTGTTCCACCAGGTTCAGCATCGCGCGCCCGTCACCATCCGCCATGTCTCGCAAAGATGCGCGGGCCTCGTCCGTCAGAGGCAAGGTTTTTCCCAGTTCCGCTTCTGCACGGGCAATGAGCTGATCCAGATCTTCCTCGGTCAGACGCTCCAGCACCAACACCTGGGACCGGCTGAGAACAGCGGCATTCAGTTCAAATGAGGGGTTTTCCGTGGTCGCACCAACCAGCAGAATCGTGCCATCCTCCATGTGTGGCAGAAAGCCATCCTGTTGGGCTTTGTTGAAGCGGTGGATCTCATCCACAAACAGCAGCGTTCCGCCGCCATTGGCACGGCGCAGCTTGGCAGCCTCGAACACCTTTCGCAGATCCGGTACGCCCGTAAAAATCGCGCTGATCTGCACAAAGCTCAAATCGGTTTCCTGCGCCAGAAGGCGCGCAATGGTTGTCTTGCCCACACCGGGCGGCCCCCAGAAAATGAGTGACCCGAGCGACCCTGCATCCAGCATCACCCGAAGGCTGCCATCGGGGCCAAGCAAGTGGCCCTGCCCGATCACCTCGGACAAGGCACGGGGGCGCAGCCGGTCGGCCAGGGGCCTTGGTCCGGCTGCGTTGGTGTCGGAGGATGGGGCACGTTCGAATAAATCGGCCATGCCCGCACCCTATGTCTGGATACGGTTGGGGAAAAGCCATTCCGGCATACGTCATCCGATCAATGCATCTTCGTGGCCATGCTGATCGAAACAGCGACGCTTTTCTCTCCGTCAAAATCCAGTTCACGGCCAGCCGGAACACAGTCGAGCCCGACACGGCGCGCAAGACGGGGGGAATTCGCGGGGATGATTCCGATCAGCTCGGATGCCCCCAGATCCCGCGCCGAACTGACCATTTCAGCGATCAGCTGCATCTGAACCCGAAAACGCAGTTTCGCCGGAACTTCGCGACTGACAAAAACGCGGCTCGATTCCCAGATATGGCTGGCAACGGGGGCTTTGCGATCAAGCAGGTCCGCCGGTATGGAATCCAAAAGCCCGCGCTGCGCATCACGAATCATGTAGGTGTAGATCCCGCAGCGATGCGTTGTTGGTGTCAGCCGAACGCCGGCCATGACATGGCCGTCTTCATGGACCGTGACCCAACGGCTGGCCGGAGTGTCGTATTGGTCGAACTCCATGCCATTTGCTTTTGGCAGATCCCAGCGGTTCTGGACAATGAACGTCTGGTGACGCGCACGGAGCATGTTCGCGAACAGCTCACCATGGTTGTGCATGTTCTCGAAAGACAGTGTAGTGACTTGCATTGAGGTGCCTCCTGGTTGGCGGTTGGTAAAACCTGAACCGCGAGGCAACTGCCTTTGCTGTCATAGTAATCGGAATTCCCGCGCTTTCTTGAGTGCTTCGGCCGTGGTTCGCGCACCCAAGCGAACGCGGGCGGACGACAGGCGCGCCTTCAGCGCGCTCTCGGAAATACCCAGCTTGGCAGCCGCTGCGGTATGTCTGTCTCCATCGGCGATCAGGCGAAGCGCCTCGATCTGCGCCTTGGTAAGTTCGGTGGGTGGGTCAGCGGCCTCGTGAAGCGCGCGGGATACCACTGCAATCGCGTCAAGCTCGTCATCCGTGAATTCACGGTCCGAACGCGCGCACCCGATAATGGACCGCGAGGTTATCGGCCCGCATGACACCACGGCACCATAAAGCAGGCCATGGCGTTTGGCCTTCTGCATGATGCTAAATGGGTCCGGCAGACGGATCTCGCTCCATCTTGTCTGTCCGCTGATACCGATCCCCCAAAACACCAGCGGGTCCCGTAAAGCATAGGCATTGTCCTGATACTCCTGCTGCCAGTCCGGCGGGTAGGTGCTTTTCATGATCAATGGCGACGCAAAACGGATATGCAGCCCCACGGTATACCCCATTGGGGCAAGGGCTTTCAGCTGATCCAGCAAGGATATGAGTACTCTACTATTGGACATGTCTTTTTCGACAGGTTGTCGGAATTCGGGTGCTCCGTAAAGTCATAATATGTCGATTGGTGTTGTGTGTCGAATGGCTGAAAAGATAAATCCGCATATTTTTGCGCGGATCATGGGTCTTCCGGGGTCTGTTCGTCGCGATATTCTTGAATTCATGGGTCAAACCCCTGTTTGTGAACGCGAATTGGAACGCCTTGTCGCTGTCGCTGCGGATTCTAATAGAATCGAAATATCGAAAGCGTCTTAACGGATCTTAAAATTGCAGCAGGCCATACGAAAAAACCCCGCCAGGATCGGCGGGGTTTCGTAATTTCGATCAGGCCAGTTAGCCAGAATCAATCTGCGGCGGATTCTTCGGCCTCGACGCGGGCGCGATCGCCTGCGCCTTTGGCGTCAACATCGCGGTCCACAAACTCGATGATTGCCATCGGGGCCATGTCCCCGTAGCGGAAGCCGGCTTTCAGAACGCGGACATAGCCGCCCTGGCGTTCTGCGTAGCGGGGGCCGAGCACTTCGAACAGCTTCGCGACATAGGCGTCCTGCTTCAGCTGAGCAGCGGCCTGACGGCGGGCGTGCAGATCACCGCGCTTACCAAGCGTGATCAGCTTTTCGATGATCGGGCGCAGTTCCTTGGCCTTGGGCAGAGTGGTCTTGATCTGCTCATGCTCAATGAGCGAGCCAGCCATGTTGGCGAACATCGCCTTGCGGTGTTCGTGGGTGCGGTTGAGGCGGCGGTAGCCACGTGCGTGACGCATGATTAGGTCTCCTAGACTTTGTGCTTTGTCCGGGGCCGGTGCGTGCCGGTCCCTCCTTGGTGGGGCAGGATTGCCCAGATGTTCCCCGCCAGCGCGGGCATTGCCGGGGGCGCGGGTTTCACGCCCCCGAAGAAGACATCAGAAGTTGTCTTCGAATTTCTTGGCCAGGTCTTCGATATTGTCGGGCGGCCAGTCGATGATATCCATTCCCAGGTGCAGGCCCATTCCGGACAGCACTTCCTTGATCTCGTTCAAGGACTTGCGGCCGAAGTTCGGGGTGCGCAGCATCTCGGCTTCGGTCTTCTGGATCAGGTCGCCGATATAGACGATGTTGTCGTTCTTCAGGCAGTTTGCCGACCGGACCGAGAGCTCCAGCTCGTCGACCTTCTTCAGCAGCAGCGGGTTGAACTCCAGATCGTCCTCGTCGTCCTGGCGGCCAGCGGCCTCGGGCTCATCGAAGTTGACGAAGATCGACAGCTGGTCCTGCAGGATGCGGGCGGCATAGGCCACGGCGTCATCCGGGGTCACGGACCCGTCGGTTTCTAGCTTCAGCGTCAGCTTGTCGTAGTCGAGAACCTGACCTTCGCGGGTCGGCTGCACGTCATAGGACACTTTCTTGACCGGCGAATAGATCGCGTCGATCGAGATCAGACCGATGGGTGCGTCCTCGGGGCGGTTCTTCTCCGCCGCGACATAGCCCTTACCGGTATTCACGGTCAGTTCCATGAACAGGTCGGCGCCTTCGTCGAGGTGGCAGATCACGTGATCGCGGTTCAGGATCTCGATACCAGCGGATTCCGAGATATCACCAGCGGTGACAACCTTGGGGCCCTTGGCCGAGATGGACACGCGCTTGGGGCCTTCCACATCCATACGGATGGAAACGCCCTTCAGGTTCAGCACCACGTCGGTCACGTCTTCACGAACGCCCGCGATCGAGGAGAACTCGTGCAGAACGTTGTCGATCTGGACAGACGTAATCGCCGCGCCTTGCAGCGACGACATCAGAACGCGCCGCAGCGCGTTTCCAAGCGTCAGACCAAAACCACGTTCCAGCGGCTCGGCGATGACCGTGGCCTGACGGGCCGGGTCGTTGCCGGGATTGACCACCAGTTGCGTGGGCTTGATCAGCTCTTGCCAATTCTTGTGGATCATGTGTCGCCTCCATTCCTGTTCGCGGGCGGATCCCTTGCCCGGAACGCTCGAGGATCAAAATGACAAACCTGCGGGCCGTGTGGATATCACACGGCCCGCAGGCATGTAGACATAGTCAGACGCGGCGGCGCTTCGGCGGACGGCAGCCGTTATGCGCGATCGGGGTCACATCACGAATAGAGGTGATGTTGAAACCGACGGCAGCCAGAGCGCGAAGCGCGCTCTCACGGCCGGAACCGGGGCCCTGGACTTCCACTTCCAGCGTCTTGACGCCGTGTTCCTGTGCCTTACGGCCCGCATCTTCTGCGGCCATCTGCGCGGCATAGGGGGTGGATTTACGGGAACCCTTGAAGCCCATTGTGCCAGCAGACGACCACGAAATGGCGTTGCCCTGCACGTCAGAGATCAGGATCTTGGTGTTGTTGAAGGAGCTGTTCACATGCGCCACACCTGCGGCGATGTTCTTGCGTTCCTTACGCTTCATGCGGGTCTTGTCACGAGCCATTGTACGAACCTCCCCTTACTTCTTCTTACCGGCGATGGCCTTTGCGGGGCCTTTGCGGGTACGGGCGTTGGTGTGGGTACGCTGGCCGCGAACGGGCAGGTTACGGCGATGACGCAGACCGCGATAGCAGCCCAGGTCCATCAGACGCTTGATGTTCATCTGCGTTTCACGGCGCAGGTCGCCTTCAACGGTGAAGTTGGCGTCGATATGCTCGCGTATGGCCAGAACTTCTGCATCCGACAGCTCGTTTACGCGACGGGTTTCGTCGATGTTCACAGCTTCACAGATGGATTTCGCAGAGGAGGGACCAATTCCGGTGATGTAGGTCAGCGCGATCGGAACGCGCTTGGCGGTGGGGATGTTTACCCCGGCAATACGTGCCACGTAGTCTTCCTTCTTCGTCGCGGTTCCGTAGCTCCAGAACCTTTTTTCACAACCGAAAGCCCGAGGCGGTCAGCCTGCGGGCCATCGAACAATCCAGTGCGCGTGCGATGCCGGAGTGATTCCGGCAAATCTCGCGATTCCCTTGTAGGAAGCCTGCTGTTAGGCGGAATTCCCCACGGGGTCAAGGGCGTTCAGATTTTGTCAAGAACTTTCTGGAAATCCAGATCGGCAGGCCGCTACGCGTCGCACAGATCAAGTACAGAAAGCGCTTCTCCGCCACGCATCACAGCCACCTGATCCGGCTGCTCGGGGTCAAGGTGAAACTCCGTTTCCTCATCAACACCCTGCCAGCGGCAATATCCCATTTCGGCCCCAGTGTCCGGCACGTCCATTTCCGGCAGATCCAGGTGGAATACACAGTGGCTGGACCGGGCGTTGTCGGGCTGTTCCAGGGCCTCGAACGCTTCGATCAGCATGTCCTCAAGGTCCCACTGGGAATAGCTGGCTCGGCAATCGTCCTGCGCCAGCGCCGTTCCCGGCACGGTCAACAGCGCCACGGTCAGGATCTGCACCATGGCCCGCACGCGCATCGCCCTTACAGAATCGCGCGGATCGCGCCTGCGACCTCGTCGATCTCACCCAGGCCATCCACCACGGACAGATCACCTTTGGCATAGTAGTAGCCAATCAGCGGCGAGGTCTTCTTGTAATATTCCATCAGGCGCTGCTTGAGGCTGTCCTCATTGTCATCTGCCCGGCGCTTGAACTCGGTGCCGCCACAGTTGACGCATTTGCCATCGGCCGGGATCGGCTTGGTGATGTCGTTGTAGACCTCACCGCAATCACCACAGGTGGAACGCGCCGTGATCCGCGACACAAGCGCATCGTCATCAACACGCATCTCGATGACCGCATCAAGGCCCTGCCCGGTTTTCGCCAGCAGCTCACCCAAGGCATCCGCCTGCGCCAATGTGCGCGGGAACCCGTCGAAGATGAACCCATCAGCTTCGACCGTGTTCAACTGCTCTTCGATCAGCCCAATCACGATTTCATCGGTGACCAGCTCTCCTCGGGCCATCACTTCCGCAACCCGCTTGCCCATCTCGGTTCCCGAGCTTTGGGCGGCGCGCAGCATGTCACCGGTAGACAGCTGGACCATGTTGCGCTCATCCACCAGGATCCGCGCTTGTGTGCCTTTGCCGGCCCCCGGGGGCCCGAGTAGAATAAGGTTCATCGCCGAGCCGGTCCTTTCCGTTTCGCGCGGCCACCTCCGGACTTGCGTCCACGCAGCTGCGATTTCTCGATCAGCCCTTCATACTGATGCGCCAGCAGATGCGACTGCACTTGTTGCACCGTATCCATGCCCACCGACACGATAATCAGGATCGAGGTGCCGCCGAAATAGGCCGTGATCGACAGCTGAGTACGGACGACCTCGGGCAGCAACACCACCAGTGCCAGATAGCCAGAGCCCAGAACCAGAATGCGGTTGACCACATATTCCAGATACTCGGCCGTTTTCGGGCCAGGGCGGATGCCGGGGACAAAGCCGTTCTGGTTCTTGAGATTGTCAGCAACGTCATCCACCTTGAACGACACGTTCAGCGTGTAGAAATAGGTGAAGAAGACGATCATCGCCGCGAAGAACAACAGGTAAAGCGGCTGGCCGGGGCCGAACATCGCCATGATCCAGGTCATCACCGGCCCAGCGTTCTGGCCCGAGAATGTGGAAATCGTGGTCGGCAGCAGCAGCAGCGACGACGCGAAGATCGCCGGGATCACGCCTGCCGGGTTTACCTTGATTGGCAGGTGAGACGAGCCGCCATCATACACCTTCATCCCCACCTGACGGCGCGGATACTGGATATGGATCTTGCGCAAAGATCGCTCCATGAACACGACAAAGGTCAGCGTGCCCAAAAGCATTGCGATAACGCCCAGAATGGTCAGAGTCTGCAAGTCGCCCGACCGGCCAAGGGTAAAGAACTGCGCCAGCGCGCCGGGGATTTCAGCGATGATGCCAACGAAAATGATCAGCGAGATACCGTTGCCGATGCCGCGCTGCGTGATCTGCTCACCCAGCCACATCAGGAACATGGTGCCGCCAACAAGGGTGATCACGCAGGACGCGCGGAAGAACCAACCCGGATCAGTCACCAGTTCGCCGGCTTCCAGGCTGACAGCAAGCCCATAGGCCTGCACAGTTGCCAGCAAGACTGTACCATAGCGCGTATACTGGTTGATCTTCTTGCGACCTTGCTCGCCTTCCTTCTTCAGCTGCTCCAGCGCCGGAACCATGGCGGTCATCAGCTGCACGATGATCGAGGCCGAGATGTAGGGCATAATGCCCAGCGTAAAGACGCCCATCCTTCCAAGAGCACCGCCGGTGAACAGGTCAATCATGTCGCCGACACCGCCAGCCGCCTGCTCGAAGAAATCGCGCAATGCGCTGCCGTCGATTCCAGGAACCGGAATATAGGTGCCGATCCGGTAGATGATCAGAAGGCCGATCGTGAACAGGATACGCTGGCGCAGCTCGGTGGCTTTGCCAAAGGTACGCCAGCTCAGGTTCGCGGCCATTTGCTCTGCAGCAGATGCCATAGGGTCTCTCTCATGCACAGCGCCGCGGGATCGGGGTCGACCACGCGGCGCGGGAAGAACTTGCCAAAGATGTAAGCGGTTAGGTTACCGCTCACAAGCGTTGATCGGGCTTTTGCCCGAAGGCCGAGTTATTCCGCCGCAGCCGCAGCCGCCACGGTCAGGCTGCCACCAGCCTTTTCGACGGCCTCGATGGCGGATTTCGACGCGCCGGTCACAGCGAGGTTCAGCGCGGCGGTCACGTCGCCCTTGGCCAGAACCCGGATACCGTCCAGCTTGCGGCGCACCAGGCCGGATGCAACCAGCGTATCCTCGGTGATCGCAGCCGATGCGTCGATCTTGCCTTCGTCAACGAATTTCTGGATCAGGCCCAGGTTAACAACAGCATATGCCTTGCGGTTCGGCTTGTTGAAGCCGCGCTTGGGCAGACGCTGATACAGCGGCATCTGGCCGCCTTCGTAGCCATTGATGGCCACACCCGAACGGGATTTCTGACCCTTGATACCACGGCCAGCGGTCTTGCCTTTGCCCGAACCGGGGCCACGGCCAATGCGCTTGGCTTTCTTGGTTGCGCCGGGATTGTCGCGCAGTTCATGCAGTTTCATGTCGCTTCTCCTTCGCCGGAACTGACCCCCGAAGCGATCACGGGGCCAAACACGGCATTTCTTGATTTTGAGACTCGGACCCGCACGGGGCCACCGGGGGCGTATAGACTCGCACACAGTCGCTGGCAAGCCCCCGCCGGTCCCCTGGCTGACCCCCCGGCCATCCCCTGCTGCCATGGGCCTCCCTCCCCGTTCATCCTGGTCGAAATGCCGTCGCCAGAGGCATCAAGCCATCTCAGCCACTGCAAAGCTCAGATCGGGTGCGCCACCCCTCTCCGGCGTACCGTGGCAACGCGGACCGACGAGGCCTCCGGCGCAAGCCGGGGGTTGAGAAGGGCCGCCCACGGGTCGACGACGCAGTCGGCGAAACCACCGTTTCATATGCTCGGAGGGTTCGGGGGTGTTTTTGCCCCTACCGGCGAAAGTTGAACAGCTGAGTGAGCCGGGTCTGACGCTGAAACGGGTGTGGCTCCGACGGTGGATCACGGCGCGCAATGACCCGCATTGCCAACCATCCCGACCACAGCCCGAAGATCACGCCGCCAACCGCCTGCCCGATCAGAACCCCTGCTGCGCCGAACCAGGCGGCAAACAGCATAACGAAGGGAATCGTGCCCAATGTATGACGGCCCCAATTGGTCCAGGTCGAATAGTAGGGATGACCGAGGTTGTTGAAGCTGGCATTCGAGACGAAGATCATCCCATTGAAAAACCATGCCAAAGCCAGCGGCCCACAGAACAGGTAGACAAGGTCTCTGGACGTGCCTTGCAGTTCGAACAGGGCTCCGATCGGTTCGCGCAGCAGGTACAGCAGCACCGAAACCACAATCACCACCAGCGCCGTGAACAAAAGCCCATCCAGATAGGCCCGTTTCACACGATCATGGTTCCGGGCTCCGAAATTCTGACCGATAATCGGCCCGACCGCGCCGGACAGGGCAAAGATGGTGCCAAAGGCAACCGGGATCAGGCGACCGACAATGGCCATGCCTGCCACTGCCTCCTCGCCAAACTCTGCCATCGCCCGCGTCACATAAGCTTGCCCGACAGGCGTCGCCAATTGGGTCAGGATCGCCGGCAGGGCAAGCGCGAATATCGGGTTGAAGTCATTCAGGAATTCGTCTCGCGTCGGGCGTGCGAAGCCACCATAATGGCGTAAGATCGGATAGAGCGCGGCAGCCGCAATCGACACACGCGCAGCGACGCTGGCAAGCGCGGCCCCGGTCAGTTCAAGGTCCAGACCAAAGATCAGGATCGGATCCAGAACCGCATTCACCAGCCCGCCGATGATCGTCGCATACATCGCCCGCCGCGCCGCGCCATGGGCCCGCAAAATCGCGCCACCCACCATGCCGATCAACAGCAGGGGAAGGCTTGGGATAATGATTTGCAGATAACCAACGGCGAGATCGTGGGTTTCTCCACTCGCTCCGATCATCGTCACGAGAAACCCGAGATTGAACCACACAATCGCAGCGAAAACGGCCCCGAAAGCGAACCCGTAGCTCAGGGCCGTCGTCGCTTTCATCCGCGCACCGGTTTCATCACCGCCGCCAAGCGCCCGCGCCACAAGCGCGCCCGCCGCGATGGACATGCCGATGCCGAAGGACGATGTGAAAAACAGGATCGCGCCCGCGTAGCCCACGGCTGCGGCCAGCTCTGCCTTACCCAACATCGAGATGAAAATCATGTCGACGAAATCGACAAGGAAGACTGCCATCAACCCAAGCGAGGCCGTCAGAGACATCACCGAAATATGTCGGAAGAGGTTTCCTTCCAGAAAGACCGCGTTTGATTGTGCCATTTGTTCTCCCTGCCACAGCCGCCTCGCTGCGACCACTCCTTATTTCTGCACATAGCTGACTCAAAACCGATCGATTGGGGGATTCACCCTAGAGGTTTGATGGGCGCCGTGTGGCAAAACGATGTCAGACAAACACACCAACACAACGGAGACAAAACAATGACCATCCTTCGCACTGCCGCCATCGCCCTGACCCTCGTCGCCACCTCTGCCGCCCTGCCCGCCTTTGCCGAAAATATCGAGGCTGGCCCGATCTGGAACCAGGGCCACGCCAACCAGGTCTGCCCCGCCGTCGCCCAGGCCCATGGGGGTGAATGGACCGGTCACTGGTGGACCACCGTCCCAAATGAAATGTCGGTCTGCCAGATCCAAATGCCCGCCCGCACCGTCGAAGCTGGCCCGATCTGGAACCAGGATCATGCCGAGCAGGTCTGCCCCGCCATCGCCCATTCTCACGGTGCTGAATGGACCGGCCACTGGTGGACCACCGTCTGGAACGAAATGTCCGTCTGCCAGATCCGCTAATCCCCTTATTCACACCAAAGCATTTTTATGACGCACGCGCCCCGGTCACCCTGCCGGGGCGTTATTCTTTTGCGATTTCGATGACAGATGGGGGATCGACCCCAGGGTTATTCCGCAGTTTGGTGGGCAAAGTGATTTCAGCAAAACACATAAGCCAGGAGAAACCCAATGTTCCGCACCACCCTGACCACCGCCTTTGTCGCCTTAACCTTGACCGCAACCGCAGCCACCGCCGAAACGCGTCGTGAGAACATCGAGGCATTGAATGAAGTCGAGGCGCTCCTCATCTGCAACATGGTGGCCGATCAGGAAGGCGCCACGGGACGTGGCAGCGTGCGTATCGTGGACTATTTCACCTATGAATGCAGCTATACCGTGCCCGCGCAGCGGGTCATCACCGTCGAGGTCATGCCATTGCTGCACGTGGCCCAGGCCCGCCCCGTCTGCCGCGATGCCGCCCGTGACCGCAACGGCACATGGACCGGCGACTGGAACGGCAACGGAGCGTTTGCCCCCGGCACCTGCACCATCCGCGTGCCTGCAAACTAATCCCCGCGCAAGCAGGCCGATACGATAACGCCAAACGCCGCGCCCCTTGCATCACGGTTTTTCGACGCGCACAATTCGTGCGAGCCTTAACCTTTTGCAGCGGGGGATATCATGAGTATTTCCAAAGGCGGCTGTTTGTGCGGGAACGTCAGATACGAAGTGAACGGCCCACCCGATTGGGTAACTGTTTGCTTTTGCAAGTTTTGCCAACGCGCCACCGGCGGCCCGCAAATGACCGAGCCGATCCACCATATCAGCGCGTTTGAGGTGACACGAGGCACACCCAAGGTCTACACGCATATTTCGGGCGGAAGCGGAAAAGAGGTTTACATCCATTTCTGCGCAGATTGCGGAACAAAAACGCATCTGACCTTTGAACGCTGGCCCGATCGGCTTGGCGTTTATGCGGGCACGTTTGACGATCCAGGCTGGTTCGATATGACGCCGGAAAACACCAAGTTCATCTTTGTTGGCGAAGCCGCAAGGGGAACAATGGTTCCAGCCGGGTTCAAAACCTTCTCCGAACATGCAGCCACAGCGGATGGCATCCCGATGGATCCCGAGATTCTATCCGAGGTGCTGCATATCCGAAGATAGGATCAGAGCGCGGGCTTTTTCTGCAGAAGCTGCATCACGTCGGCCATTTCCGGCCCCCGCTCCAGCCCTGTCACCGCCTTGCGAAGCGGCATGAAGAGGCCCTTGCCCTTACGGCCCGTGGCCTCTTTGACTGCGTCGGTCCAGCTTTTCCACGTTTCCGCGGAATAAGGCGGTTCCGGCAGCATGGCGAAAGCGTCGGCCACGAAGTCCCGGTCTTCATCTGCCACCAGTGGCGTCGCACCGTCACGGAACAGGTGCCACCAGCCCGCGATATCGTGGCGAGTGGTGATATTGGCGCGGGCGACGTTCCAGAAGGTTTCTGCCAGATCATCAGGCACACCGATCTCGGCCACCTGTTCAGCTACTGCGGACAGGGGCTGAGTATGCAGGAAGCGGGCAGTCAGCGGGTAGAGGTCTTCGACATCAAACTTGGTGGGGGCGGACCCGAAATGGGACAGGTCAAAGCCGTCGGCCAGCTGGTCCAGCGTTTCGCACAGCTCAATCGGCTGCGACGATCCAAGCCGCGCCATGTGGGACAGAAGCGCCATCGCTTCCACCCCGTTTTCGCGCAGATCCTTCAGCGCCAGCGTGCCAAGACGTTTCGACAGCGCCTCGCCCTGCGGGCCGGTCAGCAACGAATGGTGGGCAAAGGACGGCGCGGAAAACCCTAGGGCTTCCATGATCTGGATCTGCGTCGCGGTGTTGGTCACATGGTCAGAGCCGCGCACCACATGGGTTACGCCCATATCTGTATCGTCCACCACTGAGGCGATGGTATAGAGCACCTGCCCGTCCTGCCGGATCAGCACCGGGTCAGAGACAGATGCCGCATCTATCGAGAGATCACCGAGAATACCGTCAGCCCACTCAATCCGTTCCTGATTGAGCTTGAAGCGCCAGACGCCCTGTCCTCGTTCCGCCCGCAATGCGGCTTTCTCGTCATCCGACAGCTTCAGCGCAGCACGGTCATAGACCGGTGGCTGGCCCATGTTGAGCTGCTTCTTGCGCTTGAGGTCAAGCTCCGTGGGCGTTTCCCACGCCTCATAGAACCGCCCTTTCTCGCGCAGCTCATCGGCAGCGGCGGCGTAGCGGTCCAGCCGGTCGGATTGTCTTTCGATCCGGTCCCAGGTCAGCCCCAGCCATTCCAGGTCGCGTTGGATCTGGTCCGCATATTCCTGCTTGGACCGCTCCGGGTCGGTATCGTCGAGGCGCAGGATGAACTGCCCCCCGGCCTTCTTGGCAATCAGGAAGTTGAACAGCGCGGTGCGCAGGTTCCCGACATGCAAGTATCCGGTGGGGGACGGGGCGAAACGGGTAACGGTCATGGATCTCGGACTCCTTCGGATCGGCTCGATCCTGTTTCACAGACGCGCCCATTTGTCCATGGGGCGGCGGGGGATCAGTGTTTTGGTGGGTTCCAATCGGCAGGGGGCACGTTGCGTCGGCGCAGGCGCAGAGCCAGCCCCACGGCGACGCCAACCCCGATGGCCACCGCAACATCGGCCAAAACCGTCAGGACCAGCGTCAGCAGCAGCAACAGCAGATCCGCCCGGGGCAATGCCAGATGCGCGCGCCAGTGCTGTGGCTCGCTCATGTTCCAGGCGGTTAGCAACAACAGCCCGGCAAGGGCGGGCATGGCAAGATACCCTGCCAGAGGTGCCGCAACGAGCATCACCAGAAGGATGGTCAGCGCATGGACCAACCCCGCCACAGGGGTCTTGCCCCCGGCCCGAACATTTGTCGCCGTGCGCGCGATGGCCCCTGTCGCGGGAAGTCCGCCAAACAGCGCCGATCCGATATTGGCCGCGCCTTGTGCCAGCACCTCGGCGTTGGATCTGTGGCGGCCGCCGATCATACGATCGGCCACCATGGCGGACAAAAGCGACTCCACCCCGGCAAGGAACGCGATGATGATGGCTGAGGGCAGCAATTCCACGATCCGGGCATAGGTGATCTCCGGCAAGCGCGGCGCGGGCAGGGTTGAGGGCAGATCCCCAAAGCGGGACCGAATGGTATCGACAGGCAGATCAAACAGCACCACAAGGCCGGACGTGAACGCCACCGCCACGATCAGGCCGGGCAGGCGCGGGAACATCCGGCGCAGTGCCCAGATCAGCAGCATGGTCAGCGCGCCGATACCTAGCGAGGCGGCGTTGAAGCTGCCGCGCGCGTCCCACAACACGCCCAGTTTCTCAAAGAACTCTGCCGGAACATCGGCGATGGACAGGCCCAGAAAGTCCTTTAGCTGGCTTGTTGCGATGATCACTGCAATGCCAATGGTGAACCCGTTGATCACCGGCTCGGGTATGTAGGAGATCAGACTGCCCGCCCGCAGCGCCCCGGCCACCAGCAAGATCACCCCCGCCATAAGCGTCGCCAGCACCAGCCCGTCATGGCCATGCGCGGCGATCACCCCATAGACCACGACGATAAACGCCCCTGTCGGCCCCCCGATCTGCACCCGGCTGCCACCAAGCAGCGATATCAGAAAGCCGCCGACAATCGCAGTGATCAGCCCGGTTGCCGGATCGGCGCCCGACGCGATGGCGATGGCAAGGCTAAGGGGCAATGCCACCATCGCCACGGTTATGCCCGCCGCCAGATCGCCGAGAAACAGCGGCCTGCTATAGCTCTTCATCGTGGTGATCAGCTTTGGCGTCATGGCGCAAGTATTCAGTGCCTTGGCCCGGTGACAAGCGGACAAATTCCCGCCCGCACCACGCCTATCAACTTTGTGTGACGATGCGGCCAGGGGCGGAAAGAACGCTATCCTTTCTTCCACATCGCCAATCTGCGGAGGATCCTATGTCGACCTTGCAACGCCGCTCTTTGCTGCAACTTTCGCTTGCCGCGCCGTTCATCAGCCTGTCAGCCGGGGCGGTTCGGGCCGAGGCCCCCGCAATGGGTGCGTCCTTTGCCCGTCACCGCCGGTTCACGCTTGGCAGGTTTGAGGTGACGACCCTGCTGGCAGGCACCACCCCGCGGGACGACCCGCATGGGCTCTTCGGCACCAATGTCAGCGCCGAGGAATTTGCCGAGGTCAGCGCCGCGAATTTCCTATCGGCCGAGGTGGCCCAGTTTTTCTTTACCCCAGTCGTGGTCAATACCGGAAGGGAGCTGATCCTGTTCGACACCGGTCTGAACCCCGACGCGATCACCAATGCCCTGGCAGCCGCAGGTTACACCCCGGACCAGGTGGATATCGTAGTGATCACCCACATGCATGGCGATCATATCGGCGGATTGTCGGATGCCGGAACACCAACGTTCCCTAACGCGCGCTATGTGACGGGTCAGACAGAGTTCGACCATTGGGACATGTCCGGCAATGATGGGTTTGAAAACAAGGTGCGCCCGCTGGCCGACAACATGACCTTCCTCGAGTCAGGTCAGGATGTCGTCAGCGGCATCACCTCTGTCGCCGCGTATGGCCATACGCCGGGCCACATGGTGTACCATATCGAAAGCGACGGCGCGCGGCTTATGCTGTTCGCGGATCTGGCCAATCACCCGGTCTGGTCACTGGCCAACCCCGATTGGGAGTTCCGCTTTGACATGGACAAGGCCGCTGCTGCCGCAAGCCGCCGCCGGGTGTTGGACATGATCGCCGCTGACCGTATCCCAGCCGTGGGCTATCATATGCCCTTCCCGGCGCTTGGCTTCGTCGAGGCCAACGGCGACGGGTTCCGGTGGGTGCCCGAACAGGGTCAGTTCATGGGCTAATCGGTGATCGGGCCGTCGCCGACCCGCGGGTGTACGCGCGGCCCGTCCGATACACCCATGACCAGCACGATCTCATCGGGGCGCGGGGCATCTGCCATGCCTACCGTCATTGTGTCGAAATGGGCGAAGGACCACGCTTCGTCCTTGTGGCCTAGCGGCAAGTCAATCTGCGCGCCAAGCGCGGCCACCTTGGCATTCGACGGGATCAACGCGTTGCCGCCCCCCACGGCGGCGCGCATAGGTTTGCCGAGCTTGGGATGGATCATCGCGGCGCCGTGCTCCATCTCTCCAGCCACACCGACAATCGCGGCCTTGCCATAGCTGATCGGATCACCCGGCAATTGCGCCACGGCTTCTGCCAACAAGGTCTCGCCAAGCGTGCCGCCGAGGTCAAAAAGTTCCGACAGATCGGCCCCATGCTGGCCCGTGTAGGGGTTGCTGACCACCGCAAGAACCGCCACCCGTGTGATCGGCTCGCAGGGTTTGCCCGAGGCGTCGGACCGAATGACCTCTCGGATAAAAACCGTCTTTCTGAATGGCATGATCGCGCCTCGCTCTGAATCTGCCATGAGTCTAGACAGAAACCGGCCAATCCGTCACCAATTCCCTTCTCAAACCGCCGCTGCCAACACATCTGGAGCATATGACCGATTGGACCGACCTGACCCCGCCCGATCTGGCTACGTTCGAGCAACTCGCCGAACGCGCTCTGCTGGCCTTGCCGGAACCCTATCAGCAAGCGGCGAAGCAGGTTGTGCTGCGGATCGAGGATTTCGCCAGCGACGACATGCTGGACACATTGGAGATTGAAAGCCCGTTCGAGCTGACAGGGCTTTATGAAGGTATTCCGCTGACCGAGAAATCAGTGATGGATCAGCCGATGGGGCCGGATGTGATCTGGCTCTTTCGTCGCGCGATCCTGGAGGAATGGGCGGATCGGGGGGATATCCCGCTTGGCCATCTGATCGGACATGTCTTGGTGCATGAACTGGCCCATCACTTTGGCTGGTCCGACGCGGATATCGCCGAAATCGACCCGTGGTGGGAATGACGCTTGACCCGCATGGCGCGACACGCAAGCTGGCCTCATGCGATTTTTGTTAATGTATCTTTTCCTGATGAGCGGCGCGGCTTTTGCCGATGCTTGCACAAACTCCCCCAGGCCGTTCTGGTCCACCGCCTGCGGCGATCCCCTAAGCCGCGCCGTAACGTTGGAAATGGAGGCGTTGATAAGTGCTGTAAGGGACAACCCTTTGCAGCATCCGGGCACATGGGCAGCCCACGGAATGCGCGCCGAGATGGTCTATCAGCAATTGAACGCCTGCCAGGCCGAGGCTGACCCGCACGCCTGCCTTCTGTCCGTCGCGGCCGGATTTATCGCCGAACTGCGTAGCAGCCCGCAACTGCCTGCTGACTATTCTGGCCTGTCCCGCGCGCCGGTTGATCTGCTGTGCCCCGCCTACGCCCGGCCCTTTCAATTGACACGGTTGGATACGGACCCAGCCCTGATCTGGGCCGTTCCAGGAAACACCCTGCTGACTCACGATCCAGCGGTGCGTGACGTGTTCTACGGGGGGAACGGTGCGGATGGCCCGATCGAGCTGGGAATCACACCGTCGGGGCAAGTGATGCTGACCGGCCTGACAGGCCACCCGATGCCATGCATGATCAGGGATGAGGACATTTTGCGCTAGGTGGGTTGAACCGGCCAATGCGTTGCCAGATCCTTTAACCCGGCGCGGATCAACTCCTCCAACACACCCATGTCGATATCGGCCAGCTTGTTCACATAGAGGCAGGATTTCCCGATCTTATACTTGCCAAGCTGTGACAGGATTGGCCCGAAATCCGCGTATCCCGGCATGATGTAGATCGACAGGTTGGCCTTGCGCGGGCTGAAGCCGGTTGCAAGGAAATCCCCCTCTCGCCCGCTGGCATATCGATAGTGATACTGCCCGTAGCCAATGATTGTCGGCCCCCACATCTTCGGCTGAAACCCGGTCACGCGGCGAAACAGATGATCCAGGGCCTCAGCATCGGCACGGCGAATGGGGTGTTCGACCGCAGCAATAAAACCCGCAGGATCGACGGGCGTCATACAGGTCTTGTTCTGCGCGGTTGTCATGGGCGGGCCTCCTGCCGAGGGAGAGTAACAGCAATCGGCCCGCCAGCGAAGGGTCAGGCGTAGCTGACCACCTCGATCTCGATATCGTCGGGACCATCGAAATAGAACCGCCGGCCCGGTTCGTAATCGGCGTGATTGTGCGGATGGAACCCTGCCTCTTTGACCTTCGCCTCGATCGCATCGAGATCTTCGACCACAACGCCGATATGGTTCAGCCCGCCGGGGGTGCGATAGCGATCGGGCGCTTTCATCTGCCCACCCTGCGAATAGGCCACTACATAGCTGTCATCGTTGCCCACATGGATGGAATGCCCACCCCCCTTCGCGTCGCCCTGCCAGCGGATGCGCCAACCGAAGAGCTCAATCAAAAGGTCCGCCATCTTCTGCGGGTCACTGACGGTCACGTTCACATGTTCCAGAAAAGCTGCGGTCATTGTTCATCTCCTTCACGCTTGATTCGCTTTCTGGTTCTATGGTGTAATTCCTAAAGCTTACTTTAGCTCAAGAGGTTTTTCATGCGCCGCCCCGGGGATATGCTTCCTATTGGTCGAATTGCCGAAAGAACCGGCATGGCCGTGTCCGCCATCCGTTATTACGAAACTGAAGGGCTGGTGCATCCGATCCGCACTGCGGCAGGGCAACGCCAGTTCCGACGATCGGATATCCGGCGGCTCAGCTTCGTGAAGATCGCGCAGGAGCTGGGGTTTTCGTTAAACGAGATCCGCGAAGAAATGGCGAAGCTGCCAGAAGGGCGCACGCCGACCAAAGCCGATTGGGAAAAAATCAGCCGCCGGTTTCGCGAGGTGCTGGACGAACGCATCGACCGGCTACAACGCACGCGTGACAAATTGGATGGCTGTATCGGCTGTGGGTGCCTGAGCTTGAAAAGCTGTGCGCTGTACAATCCCGATGACGAAAAGGGCGCGCGCGGGGCCGGCCCGCGCAATATTATCGACGCTTAGCGGAAGGCCGGACCATGGCACCAGATGGTGAGCGAACGGCGCTCTCCATCGGTCACTGGCGTGACCCGGTGCAACACGAAAGAGGGAAAGATCGTTGCGGCCCCTTGCGCGGTATCTGCGGTAACGGTGCCTGCGCCTGGCATCAGTTCAAGCTGTCCACCGGAGTAGGCTGAAGGCACTGAAAGCTGCACAACCATGGTCAGCTTGCGGCGAGACGCCAGCCGCCCGTCCCCGATATCGGAATGCCAGTCGAAATGCCCCTGCCGGTCGGCGCCATAGCGGGCGACCTGTGCGGATTCGGAGAAATCGGTCAGGTCATAGCCATAGACCTGCCGATTGGCTTCGCGCACCAGCGCAATGATCTTGTCCATTACCCAATTGCTCCCCTCGACCTCATCCAGCCAGACCAGATCGGCCCGGCGCAGGTTGTGGTCGGTGGCGTTGCGCGTCAGGCCTGCATCTGTGGCGGGTGCAGTCTCCGCGAGGGTGGTGATATGGGCACATTCTTCAGACGAGAAGGCTGCCGCTACGGTGTGGATCTGGATCATGGGAAGGGGGCGTCCGACATGTGATCCCCGCAGGTGCCCGATTACACGTGACCCGTCGCGCCGGAATGCGACCGGAGGGACGGATTGCGACGGGTTTTCGTCACCCGTTCGGCACGTCGACCCGCGCGCAGCGGCGCCCAATGAGTTTTGTCAGATGACAGGGCTTAACTCGGGTCCCGCCACCGGTTCACGATCGGATAGCGGCGGTCGAGCCAGAAGGCGCGTTCGGTCAGCCGTGCGCCGGGGGCGGACTGGAAGCGCTTGTATTCCGAGATGTAGATCAGGCTTTCCACCTTCTTCACGGTCTCGCGGTCATAGCCCATGGCGACCACATCGGCGACGGAAGCCTCCTTGTCGATCAGCATTTCGAGGATCACATCCAGCACCTCATAGGGCGGCAGGCTATCCTCGTCCTTCTGATCCTCGCGCAACTCGGCAGTGGGTGGCTTGTCGATGACGCGGGGCGGGATGACCTCTCCCGCGGGGGCCATCATCCAGGGGCGGTGGTTCAGGTTCCGCCAGCGGCAGGTTTCGAACACGCGGGTTTTGTACATGTCCTTGATCGGGTTATAGCCACCCGCCATGTCGCCATAGATCGTGGCATAGCCCACGGCGACCTCGGACTTGTTGCCAGTGGTCAGCAGCATTTCCCCAAACTTGTTGGACAGCGCCATCAGGATCACACCGCGCAGGCGGGACTGGATGTTTTCCTCAGTGAGGTCCGGGTCTTTTCCCGCGAAGAGCGGCGCCAGGGCCTCTGTCATCGCGGCGCGGGGACCAGAGATGGGGACCGTGTCGAGCCGCGTGCCAAGCGCCTTGGCCACGGCGGCGGCATCATCGAGCGATTCCTGCGACGTGTATTCAGAGGGCATCATTACGCAACGGACATTGTCAGGCCCCAAAGCATCGGCGGCAATCGTCGCGACAATGGCGGAATCGATGCCGCCGGACAGCCCAAGCAGAACCTTCTTGAACCCGGTCTTGCCCAGATAATCGCGCACCGATTCGACCATGCAGCGGTAATCGGCCTCCCATTCATCGGGGAGATGCGCCTTCTCACCCTCAACCGCGCGCCAGCCATCAGCGGTGCGTTCAAAGTCCACATGGGTGAGCGTTTCATCCATGAAAGGCATCTGCATCGCCAGCGCCCCGCCGGGGTTCAGCACAAAGCTTGCCCCGTCAAAAATCTGGTCATCCTGTGCCCCGGTGAGGTTCAGATAGGCCAGCGGTAAGCCGGTTTCGATCACGCGGGCCACGGTCACGGCCTGACGGATGTTCATCTTGCCGCGATGATAGGGCGAGCCATTTGGCGAAATCAGGATCTCGGCGCCGGTTTCCTCCAATGTCTCACAGACATCCTCGAACCAGCAGTCCTCACAAATGGGGAAGCCGATGCGCACCGGACCCACCTGGACCGGGCCCTGCATCCCGCCCGCATGATAATAGCGTTTTTCATCGAAAACATTGTAGTTTGGCAGGTGATGTTTCAGCACCGTCGCCTGCACCTTGCCGCCCTGAAGGATGAAATAGGCGTTGAAGGGTTTGTCACCGCCGGGCCACGGCCCCCCGATTCCGATAGCCGGGCCATCGGCGCAATCGGCCGCCAGTTTTTCCACCACTCGCGCCACATCAGCGGCGAAGGCGGGTTTGCGCACTAGATCCTGCAACTGGTAGCCGGTCACGAACATCTCCGGGAAGGCAACCAGATCCGCGCCTGCAGCTTTCGCCTCGGCCCAGGCTTCGCGGGCCCTTGTCGCATTGGCCTCCAGCGCGCCGACTGTGGCGTTCAACTGCGCAAGCGTTACTCGGAAAGTGTCGGACATGGGGCCTCGCCTCGGGTCGTTACCAGACCGCCTTTTAGCAGATCACCGCGCGCCGCCAAGCCACCCGGGTCAAAAGACATTGCGAGGTTAATCCCCCTCCACTAGGTTTACCTGCGACACGGGCAACGAAAACCTCAAAGGGGGCATCTGGTGAGCCAAGCAGGTAAAGGCTTCCTACACCGCGTTTTCATGGCAGGCAGCACCGCGCTGTTGCTGTCCGGTGCCGCTTGGGCGCAGGACAGCGGTGAGGTCGAGATCCACATGTACGAAGGTGGCGGGATCTACGAAGGGACGTTCCGCAATGGGGTCCAGCACGGGACCGGCACCTATCGTTTGCCCAATGGCTACGAATATACCGGAGAATGGGTCGATGGCGAGATTCGCGGTCAGGGCCGTGCGGTCTTCCCCGATGGCTCGATCTACGAAGGCGCTTTTGCCGAGGGGCGGCCGCAGGGTTTCGGCTCGATCACCTTCGCCGATGGATCAACCTATGAAGGCGAATGGTCCGAGGGCCGCATCAACGGTCAGGGCGTCGCGCTCTATGCCAATGGCGTGCGCTATGAGGGCGGCTTCCGCAATGCGCTACACCACGGCACCGGTACGATGGATAGCCCCAATGGCTATCGCTATGAAGGCCAGTGGGTGAACGGTCTGAAACAGGGCGCAGGTCGCATCACCTACCCTGACGGCGCCGTCTATGAAGGCAATTTTGAGAATGGCCAGCGTCAGGGACAGGGCCGCTTGGAGATGCCCGATGGCGTGATCTACGAAGGCCAGTGGCAAGCCGGACAGATCAACGGCACCGGTACGCTGACCCAACCCAATGGCGACGTCTACGAAGGCCAGCTTGTGAATGGTCAGCGGCAAGGACAAGGCGTGGTGCGCTACGCCAATGGCGACCGCTACGAAGGCGCGTTCGCCAATGATCGCCGCCATGGGCAGGGCGAGTTCCGGGGCGCTGATGGCTATCTCTATGTCGGTCAGTGGATCGACGGGCGGATCGAAGGCATCGGCACGGTCACTTATCCCGATGGCTCCGTCTATCAGGGGGCCTTCCGCAATGATCTGGCGCATGGGCGCGGGGTAATCACCTATGCGGACGAATCAACCTATGACGGCGAATGGGTCGAAGGCGTGATTCAAGGCTTCGGCATTGCGCGCTATGCCAATGGGCTGGTGTATGAGGGCCAGTTCCTGAACGCCCGTCAGCACGGCCAGGGCGTCATGACCTATACCGATGGCTACCGCTACGAAGGCGCTTGGCAGGACGGGCTGCGCCACGGGCAGGGCATTGCCACCTATGCCGACGGCACAGTCTACGAGGGCGGCTTTGTCGCTGGCCAGCGCGAAGGCGAAGGCACCCTGACAATGCCTGATGGATTTACCTATGTCGGTGAATGGCAGGGCGGAGAGATCAACGGAACCGGCCGTGCCACCTATGCCAATGGCGATGTCTATCAGGGCCGCTTCGTAAACGGCACACGGCAGGGTGCGGGCACCATGACTTACGCCGCCACCGAAGATCAGGAAGCGCGCGTTGTTCAGGGCATGTGGGAAGAAGGTCGGCTCGTGGTCGACGCGGATACGGATGCAGACGGGACAGATGAGGAAGCATCGGCTTCCGATGACGCAACCCCAGTGCCCCCGACCGAGGCAACCGGCGATGGTGACAGTCAATAAGAGTGACACCACAAAAGCCGTGCGCATTCTAAGAAGGGCGCATCGGCAAGCCTGCCCCCAGTGAATCGGGGATTTGGAGGATCTGTGCTATGGTTCCCTAAACGGGAGGAAAACCAATGCACGAAGGCAAATGTGCTTGTGGTGCTGTGACCTACAGCATGAAAACCGATCCGATGTTCGTCCATTGCTGCCATTGCAGTGAATGCCAGAAGCAAACGGGATCTGCGTTCGTCTTGAACGCAATCATTGAAACGGATCGTGTTGAATACAGTGGCCCGATAAAGGAAATGACTTTGCCGACCCCAAGCGGAAAGGGTCAGGTCATCAGCCGATGCGAGAATTGCGGTGTCGCCGTTTTCAGTAGCTACCTGATCCGCCAAGGCAAGCTGCTCTACATCCGCGTCGGGACATTGAACCACCCGGAGAATTGCCCGCCGGATGTCCACATATTCACGTCGAGCAAACTGCCGTGGCTAAAGATTGAAACGGACATCCCGGTATTTGAGGAGTTCTACGTATTCAAGGATGTCTGGCCTGCCAAGGCGTATGCACGCCTACAAGCCCTGTTCGGAGACTGACCGCGACCCGGCCTGATCTGTCTTGCCCCGGCCTAAACCGGGTCCCCTGCATTCAGCCGGGCTAGTACGTGATCGGCATCGTCCAGCACCACCGTGCGGCGATCTTCGGGCATCTTGTCCCAGGTCCGGTACATCTGGGCCATGCGCGGATTGCTGGCAAAGCGGTCCCTGTGGCGAACCAGAAAGTGCCAGTAGAGCAGGTTGAACGGACAGGCATCCGGACCGGTCTTTACTTTTACGCCATAGGCGCAGGTTTTGCAGTAGTCCGACATCTTCGAGATGTAATTCCCGGAGGACACATAAGGCTTGGACCCCACTACGCCGCCATCGGCAAACTGGCTCATTCCGAGGGTATTCGGGGCCTCGACCCATTCATAGGCATCGGCATAGACGGCCAGATACCACTCGTGGACCTGGGCGGGATCAACCCCTGCCAGCAAAGCGAAATTGCCTGTCACCATCAATCGCTGGATGTGGTGAGCATAGGCCTCTCGCCTGGTGACGCCGACCGCCTCCTTCATGCAGCGCATCTGCGTTTCGCCACCCCAGTAGACCGGCGGCAACTTGCGGCTGTGGCCAAGCACGTTGCGTGCGCAATAGTCAGGCCCTTCACGGAAATAGACCCCACGCACAAATTCGCGCCAACCGATGATCTGGCGGATGAACCCCTCAACCGCATTGAGCGGCGCGCGCCCCGCGCGATAGGCCGCCTCGGCGCGGCGACAGACCTCCAGCGGATCCAGAAGCCCGGCATTGATGTAGACCGACAGCACCGAGTGAAACAGGAAGTCCTGCCCCGACACCATCGCATCCTGATAATCGCCAAAGCGCGGCAGAGCCTGGTCAATAAAGTCATCAAGCGCATGGTTGGCCTGATCTGGGTCGGTGGCAAACCAGAACGGGCGCAGATCTCCGAAGTTCTGGCCGAAACGCTGTTCGACCAGGGCCAGCACCTCCTCCGTCACTGGGTCAGGGTCGAACCGCGACGGCATCGGCCCCGCCAGCCCCTTGGGCGGCCCCTTGCGGTTGTCATGATCGAAATTCCACTGCCCGCCTTCGGGCTGGTCCCCGTCCATCAGAAGGCCCGTCTTGCGACGCATCTCTCGATAGAAGAACTCCATCCGCAACGCCTTGCGGCCCTTGGCCCATGTCTCGAATTCCGAATGTGCGCAAAGGAACCGGTCATCTTCCAGCAGGTGCACGGTCAGAGGATGATCCCGCAGCGCCTCAATCAGCCGCCATTCGCCGGGTTCCGTGGCGATCACCTCGGACGCCCCGAACTCCTCCGCCCGCCGCAGCAGCTCCCCCCCGATGGAGCCGGCATTTTCCGGATCATCCAGCCGTGTATAGGCCACGCGCCAGCCCTCATCCTGCAACCGTCCGGCGAATTTGCGCATCGCCGCAAACAGGAACGCGATTTTCTTGGGGTGGTGCGGGACATATCCCGCCTCATCGGCCACTTCAGCCATCACCACCACATCGCGTGTTTTGTCAGCCTTGCGCAGCGCCGCCACGGTCGGTGTCAACTGATCTCCAAGGACAAGCACAAGACGCGGGGTCACCACGGCACCGCCTTGCCTGCCCAATCGAAGAACTGGCCCGTATCCTCCGGCGACAGGCTGTCCATTACGCCGACAAGGTTCTGCGCTGCCTCGTCGGGTGACACCGATCCATGTCGGGCAAGGTAAGGCCCGGTCAGTCCGGTCTGCACCGTGCCGGGATGCAACGACACCAGAATGGCTTGTTTCCGAAGCCGCCCGTACTCGATGGCCGAAGTTCGCAGAATCTGGTTCACCGCCGCTTTGGCCGCGCGGTAGCTGATCCAGCCGCCAAGCCGGTTGTCACCGATGGACCCCACCCGTGCCGACAGAACAGCCACCACGGACCGGCGGTCGCGCGGCACCAGCGGCAGGACGTGCTTCAACACAAGCGCCGGGCCAATGGCATTCAGAGCGAACTGCGCGGCCATGGCGTCAGGGTCCAGCGCGCGGATGGTCTTTTCAGGCGCGGCATCTCCGATCTGAAGTGCGCCCGTTGCCACCACGATCCGATCGAACGTGCCGTCCAGCCCGCCAAGGACCCGCGCAACGCTGTCCTCATCGGTCAGATCCAGCCCGTTTGCACTCCGCGACAGGCGCACAACGTCACCCCGTGCCGCCAGCGCGTCGGCTAGTGCCGCGCCAATCCCGCCCGACGCCCCAATAATGAGTGTTCTGTGCTGTGTCATGATCATGCAACTAATGCGCTCACGGCTCTGGTCAAACACGCATCAGTTTCGCATTCTGGCCTGGACGCAACAGGACCGAGACATGACGAAACCCATTATTTACCATATTCCCGTCTGCCCCTTTTCGCAGCGCATCGAGATCTTGCTGGAATTGAAGGGTCTGCGCGACGCGGTGGAGTTCCGCGTTGTCGACATCACCAAGCCCCGTGACCCAGAGCTTCTGGCCAAGACCCGCGGCACCACCGCGCTGCCAGTTCTGGAAACCGAGGATGGCAGGATTCTGAAGGAAAGCCTCGTCATCATGCGCTATGTAGAGGAACGGTTCTCGGGCACGCCCGTGGCGCGCACCGATCCCTATGAGCGCGCCATCGAACGGATGATGATCACCCGCGAAGGCCCCTTCACGATGACCGGCTACATGATGGTCATGAACCGCGACCGGGCGAAAAGCGGGGAGTTCCGGGAAAAGATGCTGGACCACTACGCCTGGTTGTCGGATTTCCTCGACCATCACAATCCCGGCGGCCTATGGCTGTTCGACGATTTCGGTCTGGCCGAACTGGTCTTCACCCCGATGATGATGCGCTTCTGGTTCCTCGACTATTACGAGGGCTTCGAGATCCCCGACGAGCCCCGCTTCGCCCGCGTCCGCCGCTGGCGCGAAGCCTGCCTTGCCCACCCCTCCGCACAGCAGGTGTGCTACGACGAGATCGTGAAGCTTTACTACGACTACGCCATCGGGGCCGGAAACGGCGCGCTGCCCGAGGGGCGGCAAGTGTCGAGCTTTACCTTCACACCCGACTGGCCGGACCGCCCGATGCCACCGAAAGACAAGTACGACCGCATCGCCGGCGATGCGGAGCTTGGGTTGGTCTGAGGGGGGTGGCTTTCATAGGGCGTAACCCTTCGCGTCATCACCTTTCGTGGGAGAACGAGTTTGCACCGGCGGAGAATGTCAGCTCTGAGCCCGAAGTGGTCATTCAGAATAGGTAAATTGTCAGGTGATGACACCCAAGTCCGACAGAGGCTCCAGGACCATCTGGAGGTCCGTTTCGCGCCGAAGGCGGAATACGTTACGAACCTGGTCAATCGATTGATGCCCGTGCTGGCGGATCAGCGTTACGCTTTGATCATACGCCTCGGCCATTTGACCTGTGCGGTGAAGGCCGGCGCATGTCACTAATTCCGACATAAGCCAAACCGGGTGATCCGCCAGGGAAATACGGCCGTTTTCCACGCAGGCGTCATAGTTTCCCAACAAGTAGTGGGCGACGGCGCGCACGCAGCCGTAAAAACCGCGCAGCGGGTCATTCGGGCTGATGTCTTGCAGCCGGGAGGCCCATTGCAGCGCCTCGGCCGGGCGCCCATCAAGACTCAGACACATGGTCAGTTGATTGTAGGACACCGGGAATGACGGGTTGGTATCAATGGCGCGACGGAGATTGGGCGCTGCCCGGTCAAGTTCTCTGCGGCCATTCTGGAAAACCCCCAGTCCAAAGTGTCCAAGATAGAAATTGGGGTCTATTCCGATGGCCCGTTCAGCTGCTGCCATACCCTGTTCGATGCTCGCCTGCGGCTTGGCCGAAAAGACGTGGTCCAGCCAGGTCGCATAAGCGAAAGTTCCCTGTGCCAAGGCGCTTTCCGGCATGTCCTTCAAGACATCTGCGACCAGGCCAACCGCATTGGACACAAGAGGCGCCCGGCAGGTGTCGGCGAGTTGTCGGGCACGCATCAATTGCAGCCAGGCATCAAAATTCCGTTCAGGAGCGCGCGTTCTAAGGCCGGCCTCGGCCTTGACGAGTTCAGGTTCGATCCGGGCCGCGGCCCCGGCTGCAAACTCGTCCAGCGCAATCAGTGTTTCGTCGAGGTAGGTCTCGAACCTATCAGCCCAGAGATGCTCACTCGTGTGGGCCGAGGCGAGTTCGAGTTTCACGCAAAGCTTTCTGCCCCGTTGCTGAACTGAGCCGGTCAAAACGTAATCGACGCCAAGTTCCTCGCGCAGCCTCTTGGGGGAGACCGGGGTTCTGCCATAGATCGATGCCTGCAGGCAGGACATGACCGAAAACCAGCGGTAGCCTGCCAGCGTTGCAATCAGCTCTTCGGAAAGTCCCGCAGACAAAGAGGACGATTGTTCGGCCTCGCCTTCAACGCGGAAGGGCAGAACGATCAATGCTGGGCGCGGTGTCGAGGGCCGCTCGGCGATCAGTCCGGTGGCCGACTTTTCGCGCGGTGCCGCCGGGGCCGCGCTGCGCAGGCTGCGATAAAGGGCTGCCGTGATTTGATCCGGGCTGACGTCGAGTTCGTTTCGCAGCAAGCCGCTAAAGCTGTGAAACTCCTGTAATGCCTGTGCCCGTTCACCCGCTCCGTCGAGCGCCCGCATCAAAAGCCGCCGTCCCTCCTCGTGATAGGGCGACAGTTCGGTGATCCGGCGCGCAGCGGCAATCGCTTCGGTCCATTCGGTCTGGTCCAGCAGAGCCAGACAATGCTGCGTCAGCCGGTTTACGGCCAGATCGCTCAGCCGTCGCCGCTCCAGTGCAAGCCAGTCGTCATATTCCGGCGTCAGCCCATCATATCCGTCAAGCAGGGTTTGCGACAGGCGCTCCGGCACGTTCCCGGCGCCTGACAGGGCCGCCTCGGTGAACTGGACGACGTCTATGTCCAGCTGCGACGCATCCAGCGATATATCGCCTGCGCCGCGGGTCAGGATCAACTGCCTGTCTCCGAAGAGACGCCTCAGAACCACCAGAGACTGGCGCAGGCTTTTGCGCGCCTGCGCCTCGGGCCGGTCCGGCCAAAGCAGTCCCCCCAGCTTTTCGCGCTGCGCGGGACGGCGTTGCAGCGCCAGGTAGGCCAGCAGCGCCATATCCTTGCGCGATGCCGGTTTGACGATTTGCCCGGTTGGGTCCCTCAACTCCGGGCCGCCGAAAAGCGCCAGTGAAAATTTCATGGTCAAATTCTCGCCAATTCGCGTTTTAGGTCAAGAATTTCACCGTAATTGGCCCGGCAGGATGCATTTTTGCCGTTTCTTTGCCGCCGGCCGGACGTTGGCGAGGACGCCCTTCCTCAAGGATCGACGGCAGTTCCGATGGGTGACCAGCAGCAGGGAGATAGACCATGCAAGAGCTTCAAGAACATCCGGTACTGGAAAAGAATGAAAAGGCCGCAGCCATGTGGAGCGGTGGCGGCGCCGATTACGACCGTATCAGCCTTGGGATTTCCTCCGCGCTCGATCACGCCGTCGCCCGGCTTGCGCCTGCCGAGGGGATGAAGGTTCTCGACATCGCGACCGGCACAGGCTTTACGGCCAGGCTCGCGGCGCGGCGCGGCGCCCGTGTGACCGGTGTCGATATTGCCGAAGGGCTGCTCGAGGCGGCGCGTGGCAAGGCCAAAGCTGAGGGCCTACAGATCGACTGGCAGCTTGGCGATGCAGAGCGGCTGCCCTTTGACGACAACAGCTTTGACGGGGCGATTTCTACCTTCGGGATCATGTTCGCCACCGATCAGGAGGCAGCCCTGTCCGAACTTGTCCGCGTGGTGCGCCCCGGCGGGCGGATCGTCGTGGCGGCCTGGACGCCCGACAGCAACGCTGTTGCCCTGCGCAAGGCGGTGGCTCCTTTCATGTCCGCGCCGCCTGCCGGCGCGCCTACCCCTCCTTCACCCTTCAACTGGGGCGATCCCGACTGGCTGCGCACCAGCCTCGGGCAACATGTTTCTCTCGGGATCGAAGATGCAGATACCGTGCACCGTCTTCCGGATGCTCAAACGGTTTGGGAGGAATACTCCCGCGGTTTCGGACCAGTGCGTGCGGTGGCGCAGAGCCTGGATGAAACCCGGCTGGCAGAGATGCGCAGTGCTTTCCTGGAGTGGGTCGAACAATTCCGAACCGATCTGGGGATCGCGATGCCGTTTCGGTACGTCGTCAGCGCCGGCATCAAAACCTCCTCCTGACTTCTGATGGGATGAAAACGGTTC
The DNA here is from genome assembly GCF_050896395.1 of Nioella aestuarii. Classification (NCBI taxonomy): domain Bacteria; kingdom Pseudomonadati; phylum Pseudomonadota; class Alphaproteobacteria; order Rhodobacterales; family Paracoccaceae; genus Nioella; species Nioella aestuarii. The sequence goes on from NZ_JBPBBA010000002.1 coordinate 102,429, forward strand.
CGGGCTAATCGTGGGCCCGGAACGTTATGCAAATGGAGAGAACGATGGGACTTCTAGACGGAAAAACAGCTCTCGTAACGGGTGCCAGCCGGGGCATAGGACGAGGTATAGCGATCGAACTGGCGCGGGAAGGCGCCGCGGTTGCCGTTGCGGCGCGAACGGTATCGCCGGATAGTCCGGCCCGCGTGGATGGGGACGGCGCGCGCGTTGGCGGTTCGCTCGACGGCCTCGTGGTGCAGATCACGAATGAAGGCGGACAGGCCGTCGCATTCCCTTGCGACCTGAGCCATGCAGACCAGATCACCGCGCTGGCCAATGCTGTCAGGGATCGCTTCGGGCGCATCGACATCCTGGTCAATAACGGCATGCCCCAGCACACGATGACAGGCCGTTTCTGGGAACTGCCCGCGGAGGTTTACGAAGGCCAGATGACGATTGGCCCGCGCTCGTATTTTCTGGCAGCGCGCGCATGTGTACCGATGATGATCGAGCAGCGCGGTGGCGTCGTCGTCAACATCTCTTCGCCAGGCTCCTGCATAGACTTCTATGGCGCGGCCTACAGCGTGGCGCGCGCCGCATCAGACCGCATGGTGCAGGCCTTTGCCACCGACTTGGACGGGACAGGGGTTCGCGCCTACTCGCTCTGGCCCTCCTATATCCGGACCGAACGCCTGGTCATGGCGGCTGAAGGCCAGCCCGCCGGCTTTGACGTGCCCGAAGGGTTCGACCCCGCGACGGGGGCAAATTCGCCCGAAATGGTGGGGCGCGGCATCGCCCGATTGGCCGCCGACGAAAAGGACGAAATGGAGCGCAATGGCAAAGTGGTGACGTTGGCTGAACTGTCCGACTACTACGGCTTTTCCGATACGGACGGACGCCCGGCAATTCGCCATATGTTCATTGACCCGATGATCGAAAACTTTGGTCGCGTGTTTCCGCTAGCTTTCGAAAAAATCGCCAAATGAGACTCGCGAAGGGCGCACGCAGCGAACGGCGGCTTCGTCCGCAAAGCCGACTTCGGGTCGGGGTCCGCCGTCTCGGATCTAGATCACTAGAACCGCTGGCCTCACCCGTCTCGGAATATCTCCGCAGCCCCCTCACCGCTCGCCCCCGAAAAAAGGGGGTTTCCATCCGGTTTCCGGCACGTAATATGCGCCCCATGACGACGCACACTCATATCCGGACCCTGACCGCCCCCACGGGCGGCCTAGACCTGTGCGCTCTTCTTCTCCTTAGCCGCCTCTGAGCGTGCCTTTCGGCGCGACCGCTCAGGGGGGAACCAGCGCCGAAACGACACCAAAAGACAATCTGGCTAAGACCAAGGATACCCCCATGACCATCGACAAAGATCGCGTGTTGATCTTCGACACCACCCTGCGTGACGGCGAACAGTCGCCCGGCGCCACCATGAGCCATGACGAGAAGCTGGAAATTGCAGCCCTTCTGGACGAGATGGGCGTCGACATAATCGAGGCCGGCTTCCCCATTGCCTCGGAAGGTGATTTCGCCGCCGTGTCCGAGATCGCGAAACTGGCGAAATCCGCCACGATCTGCGGCCTTGCGCGGGCCAACTACAAGGATATCGACCGCTGTTGGGAGGCCGTGAAACACGCGAAATCCCCGCGCATCCATACCTTCATCGGCACCTCACCGCAGCACCGCGCCATTCCGAACCTGACCATGGACGAGATGGCAGACCGTATCCATGAAACCGTGACCCATGCCCGCAACCTCTGCGACAACGTGCAGTGGTCGCCGATGGATGCGACCCGGACGGAATGGGATTACCTCGCACGTGTGGTCGAGATTGCCATCAAGGCGGGCGCCACCACGATCAATATCCCCGATACCGTCGGCTACACCGCCCCGGTGGAATCGGCTGACCTGATCCGCCGCCTGATCGCGGAGGTGCCCGGCGCCGACGACGTGATCTTTGCAACCCATTGTCACAATGACCTCGGCATGGCGACGGCCAACGCGCTTGGGGCTGTTGCGGGTGGCGCGCGGCAGATCGAATGCACCATTAACGGTCTGGGCGAACGGGCCGGCAACACCGCGCTGGAAGAAGTCGTGATGGCCCTGAAAGTGCGCAACGACATCATGCCCTACACGACCGGCATCGACACGACCAAGATCATGCATATCTCGCGCCGGGTTTCGACCGTGTCAGGTTTCGCCGTGCAACCCAACAAGGCCATCGTCGGCAAGAACGCCTTCGCCCATGAAAGCGGCATCCATCAGGACGGGATGCTGAAATCGGCCGACACGTTCGAGATCATGCGACCGGAGGATGTGGGCCTTGCCGGGACCTCGCTGCCTCTGGGCAAGCATTCGGGCCGGGCGGCGCTGCGCGCGAAGCTGAAGGATTTGGGCTTCGATATGGTGGACAACCAATTAAATGACCTGTTCGTGCGCTTCAAGGCGCTGGCCGACCGCAAGAAAGAGGTCTTCGACGACGACCTGATCGCGCTGGTGACGGATGCCGCCGCGGCGGGCACCGAGGATCATCTGGAGCTGAAATTTCTGCGCGTGATCTGCGGCACCGAGGCGCCCCAGTCTGCCGACATCACGCTGCGCGTGGGCGACAAGGACAAGCAGGCTACCGCACAAGGCGACGGCCCGGTCGATGCGGCCTTCAACGCTGTGAAGGCGCTTTATCCGAACGAAGCGGCGCTGCAGCTCTATCAGGTCAGCGCCGTGACCGAAGGCATGGACGCGCAGGCCACCGTGACCGTCCGCATCGAGGAAGACGGGCGCATCGCCACGGGCCAATCGGCGGATACAGACACAGTGGTCGCCAGCGTCAAGGCGTACGTCAACGCGCTCAACCGTTTGATCGTCCGGCGCGAGAAGCTGGGTGAAGGCAGCGACAAGCGCGAGGTGTCCTATAAGGACGTGAACTGATCAATGCAGCGGCCGCCCCACAAAGGCGGCCGCTCTGTCATTCAGGCACTGCGTTCAGATCACGGGCCATCTCCTCTATCGCGGCCCAGATCTTTCCCGGCACCCATAGCGGTTTTCCCTGCGCCGCCGCGCATTGTTCTCGCTCCCGCTCTCCAGGCACTTCCACCCGCTCGCGCCCGTCTGCGGGGGCAGAGGCGCGGATCTCGGCCAGGATCTCTTCTGCCACTGCGTGCATCGCTGGGGCTTCTTGGTAGCGTCGGCAGTCAAGCGCCAGCACCAGCCAGTTTATCTCGCCCTTGAGGACCGGCCCCAGCATCGCCTCGCCCACCAGTTCAGCAATCAGCGCCAGCCCGTAGCCAAGCGGCCCGCCCTTGGGCAGGATCGCACCGCCGTTGAAGTAATCCTCCGGGTTGCAGGACGGCGCGCCATTGCGATCCACGATCAACCCTTCGGGCAGGTCCACCCCCGCCGCGCGCGCTGCGTAGATCCATCCTCCTGCTGCCTGCGACGTCGCAATATCTATGACCACCGGCCCCCGGTCGCCCCCCGGCATGGCGATGCAGAACGGGTTGGTTGGCAGCAACGCCTCGCGCCCGCCATAGGGCGCCACCATGCGCCAGCGCTTGCGATTACCACCACCAAGCGCAATGGACAGACAGCCGCGCCTTGCGGCGATTTCACCAAACGCCCCTAGCCGCCCGGTATGACCGGCCCCCAGCACACCGACGGCGGACAGACCATTTTCCAATGCCGCCTCGGCGGCAATCTCATGTGCGATTCGCATCGCCGGAATGCCGATCCCACCACGGGCCTGCACGCTACGCCTGCCACCCTCATGGCGCATGACCTCTGGCCTTGCCGACGCATCCAATGTGCCGTCCATGAATTCACGGGTGTATTGCAGGGTTCGAACAATGCCGTGGGATTCGACCCCACATTGGTCAGCTTCAACCAGATGCTCAGCGATTTCATTCGCCACATCGGCGGGCGCCCCCGCACGCTGGAACAGCGCCTTTGCCATCATCACTGCGTGTTCCGGGGCAACGGGAACACGGTCATAGACGCTCAGCTTGCCCTGCGGACCGATGCTCTGCTTCATGTCATTCCTTGCCTGACGGGCTCTTGCGGCAAGCAAATGATGGGAACGGCCACTGGGTAAAGGGAAACCTGACGGATCAGGCCAAAATCGGCACCCGCCGCGCGATCTTCAGCCACACCGGCGCAAGACCGAGTGTCAGGACAAGCGTAACCGCCGTCAGTTGCACCGTTTCCAGTCCCGTGAAGATACGCAATGGCACCAGATAGAGCATGTGGGTCAGGTAGATCACCATCGACAGGTGGCGCGGGTCAAACGGCAAATTGCCGATTTTCAGGTCACGCGCCCAGACAAACAGGATCGGGGTCAGCAGGAAGGCTGCAAAATTCAGATCGAAAAAGCCCTCTGGACTGAAGGCCAGATAGGCAAGCCAGGTCTCTGCCAGCAACAGCAACCCCGCCCCCGCGACCATCCACTGCCGTGTTTCCGGGCGAGAGTTCGCCAGCAATCGACCACGATGGAGCAATGTTCCAAGCGCCAGATAGGGGAAGCCGTAGAACAGGAAATTTCGGGTGATCACCAATAGATCGTAGTGGTTTGAAAGCGTTGAAAAATCCAGCAGCGCATTCTCTGCATACTGGATCACGCCACCCACAATGAACAGCCCCGCCGCAAGCGCCATCAGCGCCCAATCCGACAGATTTCGCGCCAGGTAGAGCACCACCATACCGCCGATCAGGGCAGGTAAGTACCACAGATGGAAATACCCGAAGAGAGCCGTCAGTATCAGCCGCATCGGCGTCACCTCCTGTAAGAACAGGATGTAAGGCAGGAAAATCAAGGTCCAGATCACGTAAACCCGGCCCACCCTCCACAGCCACGGACCCAGACCCTTCGCCATCTGCCGGTCAAAGAAATAGCCGGTGGTCAGCAGGAAGAAGGGGACGATGATCCGCGCGAGCCCGTTGTTGAACAGGAAATGTGCAGCCGGGCTAACCGCCTGGAAGGTCGCGCAATGCGCCAGAACCACAAGCAACGCCAACGCAAGCCGGGCCACGTCGATTCCGCCGTAGCGATTGGTGCTCTTTTCTTTTTGATGATCGGCTACGCGAGACGAGCCACTTGGCAAGGTATGGTATGCCATAGTCATTCAACCAGATATCTTATGCTAATTAACAATTGCTAATGACAGCGTCGCCTGCGGTATAACGGCTCAAAATGCAAATTTCATCCCAAAAGATGGGCAAAGTCGTGGCTGGATTGATCAACGCCGCAGGGCCATCGCAGGCGAAATTGCGCTGATTTGTTTTGCTCCGAGGCTTTACCTAACCCCCTGCCCCTGCATATATGCGATGCGTTCCTCGGGGCTGACGGGCATGAGTCCCTCCCCGTAGTCGCCAATGAACCCGAAACACGCGCCACAAGCAGGACTTCCCCTAATATGTTCGGAATTTTCGGCAGCCTCTTCTCCGCTGACATGGCCATCGACCTCGGCACCGCCAACACGCTGGTTTACGTCAAGGGCAAAGGCGTGGTCCTGAATGAACCCTCGGTTGTGGCCTATCAGATCAAGGACGGCGTCAAGAAGGCGCTGGCCTTTGGCGAGGACGCAAAGCTGATGCTTGGCCGGACACCGGGCAGCATTCAGGCCATTCGCCCGATGCGCGAAGGGGTGATTGCCGACTTTGACGTGGCCGAAGAGATGATCAAGCACTTCATCCGCAAGGTCCACAAGCGCACCACCTTCACCAAGCCCAAGATCATCGTCTGTGTGCCCCACGGTGCAACGCCCGTGGAAAAGCGTGCCATTCGTCAGTCGGTGCTTTCGGCAGGGGCGCGCAAGGCGGGCCTGATCGCAGAGCCCATTGCAGCTGCCATCGGTGCCGGGATGCCGATCACCGATCCGACCGGCTCTATGGTTGTCGATATCGGCGGCGGGACGACCGAGGTTGCGGTTCTGTCACTGGCCGACATTGTTTACGCCCGCTCCGTCCGCGTCGGCGGTGACCGTATGGACGAAGCGATTATCAGCTACCTGCGCCGCCAGCAGAACCTTTTGATTGGTGAGGCCACCGCAGAGCGGATTAAAACCTCTATCGGTACCGCCCGTATGCCCGATGACGGGCGCGGCGCCTCGATGCAGATCCGCGGCCGAGACCTTCTGAACGGCGTACCCAAGGAAACCGAGATCAGCCAGGCCCAGGTGGCAGAGGCGCTGGCAGAACCGGTGCAGCAGATCTGCGAAGCCGTGATGGGCGCGCTGGAAGCAACCCCGCCCGACCTTGCCGCCGACATCGTGGATCGCGGCGTGATGCTTACGGGCGGTGGCGCATTGCTTGGTGAGCTTGACCTCGCCCTGCGCGAACAGACGGGGCTGGCTATTTCCGTGGCCGACGAAAGCCTCAACTGCGTGGCGCTCGGCACTGGCAAAGCTCTGGAATACGAGAACCTTTTGCGCCACGCTATCGATTACGACAGCTGATCCGCCGCCCGTCGCGCGGCCCCGATAAAAGGACCACATGGCCCGAGAGCGCACCGACAGCAGCCATATCAGACCCGTCCGGCGCCTTTTGCTGGCGGTCCTGTTGCTGTGTCTTGCGGTCCTGGTGCTGATCTGGCGGATCGACAATCCCCGCGTCGAGCGATTGCGCAGTGCCATCACCGACCGGATCGTCCCAAACCTGGAATGGGTCATGGCCCCGGTGACAGCCTTCGGCCGCATGATCGACGACTTCCAGTCCTACACGCGCCTTTACGAACAGAACGAAGAACTGCGCCGCGAGTTGCAACAGATGCGATCCTGGCGCGAGGCCGCCTTGCAGTTGGAACAGGAAAACGCCCGTCTGCTCGACCTCAATCGCGTGCAGCTGGACCCGGAACTGACCTATGTCACCGGCCTTGTGCTGACCGACAGCGGCAGCCCGTTCCGCCGGTCTGTTCTTCTGAATGTGGGCGCGCGCGATGGCATTCTTGACGGGTGGGCCACGATGGACGGGCTTGGCGTCGTGGGGCGTATTTCCGGGGTTGCGGAAAACACCGCTCGCGTCGTGTTGCTGACCGATGCCGCAAGCCGCGTGCCGGTCACGGTCATGCCCTCCAGCCAGCAGGCGCTGTTGATGGGCGACAATACCGGCCTGCCGCTGCTGGAATTTCTGGAGGATATCGAAGACGTGTCCCCCGGCGACCGGATCGTGACCTCGGGCGATGGCGGCGTGTTTCCCGCCGGCCTGCTGGTGGGTCATGTGGTGGTTGACCGTGACGGCCGGTTGCGCGCCCGCCCCTCTGCCGATTTCTCTCGGCTGAACTTCCTGCGGGTCATGCGCAGCCACCCTGGCACCTCGCTATCGGACCCCGGCGGGCTGATCGGGCCGCCCTGGCCGCTGACACCGGAGCCAGAAGCCGAAGCAGCACCTGAAGCCGGGAACGAGACCGCCGATGGCTGAGGGTGCGCAAAGCCGGATCTGGAGCTATCGGTCGATCTACCTTCTCTTTGGTCTGTCGGTGATCTTCTACAGGTTGTTGCCGCTTGAAACCGGCACCCCCGGCCTGCCCGGGCCGGACTTCATTCTCTGCGTCACCCTGGTCTGGGTGCTGCGCCAACCGACTGCTGTTCCGGTCGGTGCGATCCTGCTTCTGATGCTGCTCAGCGATTTTCTGCTGCAACGCCCGCCGGGGCTATGGACGGCCCTGACAATCGCCGCTGCCGAATACCTGCGCAACCGACGTGCAGGCATCGCAGAAACCCCGTTTCTGTTTGAATGGGGCATGGTTGCGGGCGTGATCCTGGCCATGGTTCTGTCGCAGCGGCTGATTCTCTGGGTGTTGCTGGCCGATCAGCCAAGCCTTGGGCTGTCCTTGATGGAAGGGCTTGCCACGATCGTGATCTACCCGGTTGTCGTCATGGTCTCGAAATTCGCCCTGGGAATGGATAAGTTGCCCGTGGTGGAATCAGAGCCCGGTCGACCATGAAACGGTCCCAGAAAGAATCAGAAGACAGCGCCCGCAAGATCACGCGGCGGTCCATGATCATGGGCGGTTTCATGCTGTTGACGGGTGGAATTCTGGCCGCTCGGATGCGCTATCTTCAGGTGGAACGCGCCGATGACTTCCGCCTGCTGGCAGAGGAAAACCGCATTCGCATCGACTTGCTGCCGCCCGCGCGCGGACTGATCTATGATCGCAATGGGCGGCTTCTGGCGGATAACGAACAGAACTACACCGTCGTCATGGTGCGCGAGAATGTCGAGGATGTGGACGCAGTGCTGGAGCGTCTCTCGCATATCATCAACATCGACATGGCCTCGCTGGCTCGTGCCCGTGAAGACATGATGGCTCGCGCACCCCATGTTCGGGTGACGATCGCTGACCGGCTCAGTTGGGAAGAATTCGCCTCGGTCGCTGTCAATGCACCCGCGCTGCCCGGCATCACACCAGAGGTTGGCCTGTCACGGCTCTATCCGCTCGGGTCCGATTTTGCGCATGTGGTGGGCTATGTCGGTCCCGTCTCGGATTATTATCTGGAAAGCACCGGCGACACCGACCCGATTCTGCAAACCCCGGATTTCCAGGTAGGCCGCTATGCGGTCGAGGCGCGGATGGAGCAGGATCTGAGGGGCGAGGCGGGTAATCTCTGGGTCGAGGTGAACTCTGTCGGGCGCGTCATGCGCGAACTGGATCGCGAAGAACCGGTTCCCGGCGATGACCTGCAATTGACCATCGACACCGGAATTCAGAACTATGCCCAGGCCCGGCTTGGCAACGAAAGCGCGTCGGCCGTGGTGATGGAGGTCGAAACCGGCGAGGTTCTGGCTCTGGCCTCCTCGCCCTCCTATGACCCAAACCTGTTCGTGCGCGGCATCTCGGTTGCCGAATACAGCAACCTGACCGAAAATCCCTATCGCCCTCTGGCCAGCAAGACCGTGCAGGGCCTCTATCCGCCGGGATCGACCTTCAAGATGGTGACTGCTCTGGCCGGGCTAGAGGCAGGTGTGATCGAGCCGGACGAGACCATAACCTGCAACGGGTTCGTAGAGCTTGGCACCCGCCGGTTTCACTGCTGGCGCAGGGGCGGTCATGGGCGCATGAACATGGAAGACAGCCTCAGCCAATCCTGTGACGTCTACTACTACGATCTGGCCCAGAGGGTCGGGATCGAGGCCATTGCTGCAATGGCACGCCGTCTCGGCCTTGGTATGCGCTACGACCTGCCGCTTTCCGGAGTCGCATCCGGGCTGATCCCCACGCGGGAATGGAAGCTGGCTAACCGGGGCAGCGAATGGGTTGTGGGCGACACGCTGAACGCATCAATCGGTCAGGGGCTTGTGCTCAGCTCGCCCTTGGAACTTGCCGTGATGACCAGCCGCCTGGCCACAGGCCGGCAGATCGTGCCGCAACTGATCCGCACCATGAACGGTGTCGATCAGCGCTCTGATAACTTTGGCGAAATCGACATTCCCGCCGATCATCTCGACATCATCCGCCAGGGCATGTGGTCAGTCACAAATTTCCGCCGCGGCACCGCCTTCAATGCCCGCGTCACGGAAGAGGGCTACGAGATCGCCGGCAAGACCGGCACCAGTCAGGTCCGCAACATCACGGCCGCCGAGCGCGAGGCCGGGGTGACGCGCAACGAAGACCTGCCTTGGGAACGGCGCGACCACGCTCTGTTCGTAGGCTACGCCCCTGCCGACAACCCGCGCTACGCGGTCAGCGTTGTGGTAGAACATGGCGGCGGCGGGTCAGCCGTGGCCGCCCCTATTGCCCGTGACCTTCTGCTGCGCGCCATGTATGGCGAACTTCCGCCCCTTTCTGCCTACCCCGTCGGCCTGCGTCGCGAGATCGAAGAGATGCACGACAACATGGAGCTTCTGCCGCTGGAAATGCTGCAAAACACGGGACGGGTCCGGGCATGAGCTATCTTGAATATACCCAGAAGGCCGCCCCGACCGGGCTGCGCAAGGTGCTGCACCTGAACTGGGCACTGATCATCCTGCTGATAGCCGTGGCCTGCGTGGGCTTCCTGATGCTCTACTCTGTGGCGGGGGGCTCCATGCGCCCATGGGCCGGACCGCAGATGCAGCGTTTCACGCTTGGCATGGTGGCGATGATGATCGTCGCTTTCATACCAATTTGGTTTTGGCGCAATGTTTCGGCCCTGGCCTACGGGCTGTCGCTGATCCTGCTGCTTGTGGTGGAGTTTTTCGGCACCGTCGGCATGGGCGCACAGCGCTGGATCGACCTTGGCTTCATGCGCCTGCAACCCTCGGAGCTGACCAAGATCACGGTGGTGATGTTGCTTGCCGCCTATTACGACTGGCTTGATATCCGCAAGGTCTCGCGCCCGCTCTATGTGCTGATCCCGGTATTGATCATCCTCGTGCCCACCTTTCTGACCTTCATCCAGCCTGACCTCGGCACCGCCGTCCTGATCCTTGTCGGCGGCGCAGCGGTGATGTTCTGCGCGGGTGTCCACTGGGCGTATTTTGCTGCCGTAATAGCCGCGGCGGGCGGCATCGTGACGGCGGTCTTCGCCTCGCGCGGTACGGCCTGGCAGTTCCTGCAAGACTACCAGTACCGCCGCATCGACACGTTCCTGGATCCGTCCTCGGATCCGCTCGGCGCGGGCTATCACATCACCCAAAGCCAGATTGCCCTAGGCTCTGGCGGCTGGACCGGGCGCGGTTTCATGCAAGGCACCCAGATCCGGGGCGACTTCCTGCCCGAGGCGCAAACCGATTTCATATTCCCGACGCTGGCCGAAGAGTTCGGTTTCGTCGGCGCGTCGTCGCTTCTGGGGCTATACCTGCTCATCCTGCTCTTTTGCATCGTCACCGCGATCCAGACAAAAGACCGTTTCGCTTCGCTTGTGACGCTCGGCGTGGCGGTAACCTTCTTCCTCTACTTTGCCATCAACATGGCAATGGTGATGGGGCTGGTTCCTGTCGTGGGGGTGCCCCTGCCGCTGGTCAGCTATGGCGGCTCGGCAATGCTTGTGCTCATGGCCGCTTTCGGGTTGGTTCAGTCAGCGCATGTGCACCGCCCCCGCTGAAGGACCCAAGATGCTGACCATCCTCTTCGCCGCCCGCCCCGATCGATGGGGCGACTACGAGGCCCCGCTTAACCGTGCCATTTCCGATGCCGGGTTCACCGATTTCCGCGTGGTGACAGAGGCCGCGCCGGAAGAGGTGGATTACATCGTCTACGCGCCCAACAGCGACCTCAAGGATTTCTCGGTCTTTCCACGGCTGAAAGCGATACTAAGCCTCTGGGCAGGTGTGGAAACCATCGTAGGCAACCCGACGATCACCGCGCCGCTCTGCCGGATGGTCGACACGGGCCTGCGCGAGGGTATGCGCGAATGGGTCACGGGCCATGTGCTACGCTATCATCTGGGAATGGACGCCCATATCAATGCTGAGCCGGGCCTATGGGCACCAAACGTGCCGCCGCTTGCCCGCAACCGCACCGTGGCGATCCTGGGCCTGGGAGAGCTTGGCACAGCCTGCGCCGAGGCCCTCCTGACCTTTGGCTTCAACGTGACAGGGTGGAGCCGCAGCCCAAAGTCGATACCCGGTGTGAACAGCTTTCACGGGGATGACGGATTGTTGGCCTGCCTCAGCGGCGCCGAAATCGTAGTGCTCCTGCTGCCTGACACGCCTGCAACACAAAATACGCTCAATGCCCAGACATTGGCAGTGATGCCGCGTGGCTCTTTCGTGATCAACCCTGGCCGTGGCCCGCTGATCGACGACGAGGCCCTGCTTGCGGCGCTGGATAACGGCCAGATCGCCCACGCCACGCTCGACGTCTTCCGTGTGGAACCGCTGCCGGCAGAGCACCCCTATTGGAACCACCCCAAGGTCACAGTGACACCGCATATCGCGTCAGAGACGCGACCGGAAACCGCCGCGGACATTGTCGCTGAGAACATCAAACGCTCTGAGCAGGGAGTCGAACTGCTCCATCTGGTGGACCGGAACGCGGGCTATTAGGCGCTGCTTTCAGCAATGCTAGCGCAGCCTCGGCGGGGTGTCCGGGTCCATCCCTGGAGACGAGCCTGGCACGTGATCTGGTTTTGCCGGTTCAGGCAGATCGAAACGCAGCCCCGTCTTCGCAAGCGATACGCAGATAGGATCGGAGGCGCGAAAGAAACCCACATCCATGACGCCTGCCTCAATGCCCGAAAAGGTCAGTGCCTCCCCCGCCGCGCGCGCCAGCGCCGGTTCCGCCCCGGGCACCGGATCGACAAAAGCCAGCATGTGCGAACGCCGCCCGCCTACGTAGATGACGCCGCAGAGATAGGCGAGTTTCGCTAGACCCGCAGCGGTTGCAAGCTTGGTGTCCAATGCCGTGATCAACGCCTCTGGCAAACCGATCGGAGCGTGAACTTCTTCCGGCATTTCAACGATTTCATCGGGGGCCTCTGAGAGTATGTTGGCAAGCCAGTCCACCGCGCCGGGAGGAATCAAGATCGATGCTTCGGCGCCGGGATTCACGGCCAGCCCGATCCCCTGCCCTGCCAACATCGCGGCCAATCCGCGGCCAGAGAGAACCGCATAAGGGGCCGGGCCTTCAGCGAATTCCGCAAGTCTTTCTTCCCGGTCGAAGACCAGCACGTAGTTTGCGTCATCGACCGGAAAAACCTGCGGGCTGATCTCGTCACCACCTGGCTCGCTGGCCAGCGCGAGGAACAGTTCGCTATCGGCAAGCCGCTCATAAAAGCGCAAACGCAGCGCATCGTCCTCTGGAGCCGCGTCCATCGCGGTCAGGGCGGCGTCGATCGGGGTCGTCTCGGTCATCGGTTCAGCACCTCCTGGACACGGGCGCGCAGCACAGGCAACAGCTCAGCCTCGAACCACGGATTCCGCTTCATCCATGCGGTATTGCGCCACGACGGATGGGGCAAGGGCAGTACGCGGGGCGCATGGTCGCGCCAGGCTGCGACGCGGGCGGTGACGGTGGATTTACCCGGCAGGTGCCAGCTTTGGGCGTGACCACCGACCAGCAGCGTTAGCTCAATAGCAGGCAGCTGTTCGAGCAGGCGCCTGCGCCAGGTCCACGCACATATCGGCGGAGGGGGACGGTCGGCCCCCTTCGCATCATAGCCAGGGAAACAAAACGCCATGGGCACAATCGCGATCTGGTCCCGGTCGTAGAAAACCTCTTCCTCGACCCCCATCCATTGCCGTAGCCGATCCCCGGACGGGTCAGTGAAAGGCTTGCCCGAGCGATGAACCCGCAGCCCCGGTGCCTGCCCCGCAATCAGCAAACGAGCGCCGGATGTTGCCCACAGAACCGGGCGTGGTGCATGGGCCGTTTCCGTCGCTGCAAAGCGGTCGGCACAGAGTCGGCAGGTTGCGATGTCTTGTACCAGCTCATCAAAATGCATGGGCGAAGAAAAGCGCGGATGGCAGGCAAAGGAAAGGGCTCGTCGTCTTTTGACGCCGAACCGGGCGCGCGCACGCTCAAGCCCCCCTTGGCAGGGGAGCCTTCGCGCACACGCATTTCCATGGACGTTCTGCACGATCACCGCGTTTCATGACCCTGCTTGAGCGTTGCGTCCAAGGCTGGCGTCAGAATCTGGGGGCTGGACATCATTTCGTTATTTCTATAATTATAGAATCATGAAACAGAACATCGACATCCCCGCCCTCACTTTCGCCGCTTCTGCCTTTGCGGCCCTTGGCTCTGAACAGCGGCTATCCATCTTGCGCCGACTGGTCCGCGCCGGACCGGAAGGTTTGCCGATCGGAGAGCTGGGTGAGGCAGTGGGGATCACCGGCTCCGTCCTGACCCATCACCTCAAACAGATGGTTTCTGCCGGTTTGCTGCAACAGCACCGCGACGGGCGACGCATCATCTGCGCGGTGGACTATGACGAGATCCGCCGACTGTCTGACTATCTATTGACCGAATGCTGCGCTGATCGGGGCGGGCATCATCAAGGAGGCCATCATGGCTGATCTCACCCAATCCCCTGCCCCGTTGCGCACCCTGTGGGGACGTTTCGACAAAGTCCTGCTGACCTGCGCCGCAATTGCCCTGGCCATCTTTCTGCTGGATCGCGCGGCCTTTGCGCCGTCCATCACCGAAGCCTTCACGAGCCTTGCCCATACCGGGCCCTTCATTCTGTTTGCGGTTGCCGCCATCGGGGTCATGCGCGCGACCGGATCCGAACGACTGCTGGAAGGCGCGTTCGAAGGGCGGGAGGTCCGGATGATCATACTCGGGGCGCTTGCAGGCGGCCTGTCGCCGTTCTGTTCCTGCGAGGTCATCCCCTTCGTGGCCGCCTTGCTGGCTGCCGGCGCACCATTATCCGCAGTCATGGCCTTCTGGCTGGCCTCCCCCCTTATGGACCCGGCCATGTTCGCGATCACGGCAGGTGCGATCAGTTTCGACTTTGCCATGGCCAAGACCGTGGCGGCCATCGCCATCGGACTATTCGGCGGCTTCAGCCTAATGGCGTTGACTGGCACCGCCTTGCTTGCGGATCCTCTTAAGGCACAGACCCCCACGGGCTGCGGTTCTTGCTGCGGCACCAGAAAGCTGAGCCTCAACTGGCGCTTCTGGCAAGAGACCGAGCGCCGCAGCTTGTTCGCTCGCGCTGCCTGGGACAACCTGCTGTTCCTGGGAAAATGGCTGCTGCTGGCCTATCTCTTGCAGGCATTGCTGATCCGCTACGTCCCCGCCGAATGGATCGGCACCGCGCTTGGCGGAGATGGAATCGGTCCGATCCTTCTTGGCGCCATCCTGGGCGCACCGGCCTATCTCAACGGCTATGCCGCCGTACCGCTGATTGCTGGCCTGCTGGAACAAGGGATGAGCCCCGGTGCCGCAATGGCCTTTGTGATCGCGGGTGGGGTCAGCTGCATTCCCGCCGCTGTTGCTGTCTGGGCGCTGGTGAAGCCGAAAATTTTTGCAGCATATCTGGCTTTTGCTATCGTCGGCGCTATTTTCTCCGGGTTGGCCTGGGGTTTCATCGCCTGAGCTATTGTTCCAACGGGTCCCTTCCGCTATTTGACCGCAACCGGAAAAGCGGAGGGGACAGATGTATCGCGTCTGGAATTTTATCACCAGTTACTCGCTGTTTCTGATCGGGGGCGCGATCCTGGCCCTGATCTGGGCCAACACAAATGCCGAGAGCTACCACCATTTCGTCGAATTCGTTCTGATTGACGACTTCTTCATCGGCCATCTGCATGATGACGGACATGGTCATGTCGTGCGCACGCTGACGCTGCATTACCTGGTGAATGACGTTTTGATGGCGCTGTTCTTCGCCATCGCCGCGAAAGAGGTGTGGGAGGCCGTGATCCTCGAAAACGGCTCGCTGCGCGGCAAAAAAGCGGCAACGCCTCTGGTTGCCACCCTTGGCGGTATGGTCGGGCCGATTTCCGTCTATCTGGGCCTTGCACTGGTCTTCGGGTCGGAAACCTACAGTGCCGTGGCAAACGGGTGGGCAATCCCGACCGCTACCGACATCGCATTTTCCTACCTGGTTGGTCGTATGGTGTTCGGCGCGGGGCACCCGGCGGTGCGTTTCCTGCTGCTGCTGGCCATTGCAGATGACGCGGCGGGCCTGCTGATCCTGGCAATTTTCTACCCCTCTGGCGATCTGGCCCCGGTCTGGCTGCTGCTAAGCCTGGGCGCCGCCATCAGCGTATACTTCCTGTTCAACTGGCTGCCGCGCTATCTGGATCGCGGCGATCAGCTGCGTACGCGGTCCACCTGGGTGCGCAAGAAACTGTCGTTCTGGCCCTATCTGCTTGCCGGATGTCTGAGCTGGTACGGTTTTCAGGAAAGCGGCCTGCACCCGGCGCTTGGGTTGCTACCCATTGTGCCGACCATTCCCCATGCGGATCGCGCCTTCGGCATTTTCGCCGATGCGGAACGGCATCTGCATGACCTGCTGAACGAGATCGAACACGCGCTGAAAGTACCGGTCGAAATCATCCTTGGCCTGTTTGGCCTCCTGAACGCAGGCGTAGAGTTCTCCTCTATGGGGCCGGCGACCTGGTTGGTTCTGGCGGGCCTTCTGATCGGTAAGCCGGTTGGGATCTTCCTGTTCGGCTGGCTAGCAGCAAAGCCGCTTGGACTTGGCATACCAGAGGGCATGAGGATCATCGACCTTGTGGTCATCGGCTGCGTGGCCGCCATCGGCTTTACCGTATCGCTCTTCGTGGCCTCGGTCGCATTCGATGCCGGGCCGGTGCAGGACGCTGCCAAAATGGGCGCACTGTTCAGCTTCTTTGCGGCGGTCGTGTCAATCATCGTTGGCAAAATGCTGCGGGTTGAAAAGAAAGAGGTCTGACCCGTCAGACAGCGAAATCGTTAACCGAAAGCCCCCTTGGCGATGGCCTTGGGGGCTTTTTCTTAAGGGAAATGCCGCAATAGTGTCACATTCCCCGCGAAGAGCTTTGAAATCGTTGCTTAAGGGGACATAATAGCGCCCAAATGAATGGATAAGTTATCCAATAGAAGCTCTGAGCACAGCAATCAGAGCCGAGGTCGGCAGCAGTACAGGGTATTCATGCTCGAGTTTTCGAATGTCTCCAAGTCCTTCTGGACGGGCACACAGCGCAAGGTCATTCTTGACCGGGCCTCTTTTCGTGTCGAACTGGGACAGTCACTCGGGATCCTTGCACCAAATGGAACCGGCAAGACGACCTTGATCAACATGATGGCCGGTCTGGAAAAACCTGACGAGGGCGAGATCACCCGCGCTTGCCGCATCTCGTTCCCGCTTGGGTTCATGGGAGGCGTCATTCCCAGCCTTTCTGCCACAGAAAACAGCCGCTACATCGCCCAACTTTATGGGCTGGACCCAGACTATGTGGAAGCGTTCTGCCGGTGGGTTTGTGACCTGGAAGAATATTTTGACCGCCCGCTCGGGACGTATTCAGCGGGCATGAAGGCCCGGTTCCAGTTTTCTCTGCTACTGGCGCTGGAATTCGATATATACCTGATCGACGAAGGCATGCCGCGAACGACCGACGCCAATTTCAATCGCAAGGCAGGCACGATCCTTGCGGAAAGGCTGAAATCAGCAACCGTGATTATCGTGTCCCACCAAGCGGAAACGCTGGAGAAGTTCGCAAGACGCGCCGCCGTATTGAAGGACGGTCAGTTTTATCAGTTCGACTCTCTCGAAGAGGCTAAGAGACTTTATGACTATGAAACCCAGGGGTAAGAAATTCCGCATTCGGCGCACCGGCCCGACCGCCCCGGTTGGGGAAACGCGCCGTGTCGCAGAAGAATCGCTTGGCGGACCCGTCGAAGATGGGTTCGGCGACATGCGGTTCCCGACTGCCGATGCACCTGCGGCTCAACCTGGTTCGCCCCAACAGCCTGCGCAACGCCAGACCCAGGGCATGACGATCGAGGAAGAACTGGCCGCGATCCGGTCCGAAGGGTTGACTGGGCGCCAGTTGCGCATGGCACGCAGGACCGCGCAGAAACACGGGCTGCAACCCGCTTCCGATTTCGATGCCGTCCGGCTTCTGCGCCGTCAGGGGATCGACCCGTTCGAACGGTCGAACATGCTGGAACTTGTGGTCAATGAAGGCCAACAGCGGGCCGAGGCACAACCGCGCCTGCCCGCGACCGTGCGTCAGCCCGGTGTTCCAGCCGCCGCCCCGCAAATGGCGCCGGCCATGGCCGCCCCGCCAACGCTGGATGATGCCGCCCGCGCGCAGGAAATTCTGCGCATGCAACGCGATATCGCTGCACGCCGTCGCAAGCGGCTGGTGCTGCTGTTCGCGCGTCTCATGGCCTTCGTGATGCTGCCGACGATGCTGGTAGGGTATTACTACTACAATATCGCGACCCCGATGTACGCGACCACCACCCTGTTCCAAATTCAGAAAGCAGAAAGCTCCAGCCCTGCGGGGGGACTTGGCGGCCTGCTTGGCGGCACAACTTTCGCCACTGTGCAGGATTCCATCGCCGTGCAGAGCTTTCTTGAAAGCCGCGAAGCGATGCTGCTTCTGGACGAGGAACTGGGCCTGCGGGAACACTTCTCAGCCCCGGATATCGACCCTTTGAACCGGTTGGCCCCCGACGCTTCGACCGAAGATCTTTACGCACTTTATTCGCGCCACCTGACCATTGGGTATGACCCGACCGAGGGTATGGTCCGGATGGAAGTTCTTGCAGCCGATCCGCAGCTGTCAGCCGCTTTCTCTCAGGCGCTGCTGCGCTATGCAGAGGAACGCGTCGATCAGATGTCGCATCGCTTGCGTGATGACCAGATGTCCGGTGCCCGCGAAAGCTATGCTTCTGCCGAAGACGCGCTTGCCGCCGCTCAATTGCGGGTGGTGAACCTGCAAGAGCAGACCGGTATCCTCAGTTCCGAAGCTGAAGTCGGCGCGCTGTTCAACCAGATCTCCACCTTCGAGATCCAGTTGCAGAACGAACGCCTGCGGCTGGATGAACTGCAATCAGTAGACCGCCCGAACCAGACCCGCGTGGAAGTGGCAGAACGCAATATCGCCCGGCTGGAAGCCCTGATCGCCGAGCTTCGGTCCTCGATGACCGAGGATGCAAACAGTCAGGTTTCGCTTGCACGCATCAGCTCGGAGCTTGCCGTGGCACAGGCCGATCTGCAAACCCGCCAACTGATGCTGAGCCAGGCGCTTCAGGCGCTCGAGAGTGCCCGGCTGGAGGCCGAGCGGCAATCGCTCTACCTCACCATCAGCGTGAACCCGGTGGCCCCGGACGAAGCGGCATTCCCGCGCAAACTGGAAAACACTCTACTTGCCTTCCTGATCTTTTCTGGCATTTACCTGATGCTGTCGATGACGGCCTCAATTCTCAGAGAACAGGTATCCGCCTAACCCATGAAACATGTTTCGATCGGAAAGATCACCTCCGGCAATGACCTTCCGCTGACGGTCATTGCCGGTCCCTGCCAATTGGAAACCCTTGACCATGCCCGGATGATTGCCGAGCAGATGGCTGCAGCCTGCGAGAAAGCGGGCGCGCAATATGTGTTCAAGGCAAGCTATGACAAGGCCAACCGCACCAGCCTCGGCGGAAAGCGCGGTGTTGGCATGGACGAGGGTCTGACAATCCTTTCCAAAATTGGCGCAGAGTTCGGTTGCCCCGTGCTGACGGACATCCATTCCGAAGCACAATGCGCCCCCGCGGCCCAGGCTGTAGACATCCTGCAAATTCCCGCGTTCCTGTGCCGTCAGACTGATCTGCTGCTGGCCGCTGGCGAAACCGGGGCCGCGATCAACGTCAAGAAGGGGCAGTTTCTGGCCCCCTGGGACATGGCCAATGTGGTCAGCAAGCTGGAAAGCACGGGCAATGAACGGCTGCTTTTGACCGAGCGTGGCACCAGTTTCGGCTACAACACTCTGGTCGCGGATATGCGCGGCCTGCCGATCATGGCGCAGTCCGGCTATCCGGTGGTGATGGACGCCACACATTCAGTGCAGCAGCCCGGCGGCCAAGGCGGATCATCTGGCGGTCAGCGAGAATTTGCCCCGGTTATGGCACGCGCTGCAGTGTCGCTTGGCATCGCGGCGGTTTTCATCGAAACCCATGAGGATCCGGACAACGCCCCCTCCGACGGGCCCAACATGATCCCGCTAACCCAGATGCCGCAGCTTGTGGCCAGCTTGATGAAATTTGATGCCTTGGCAAAAGCGGACCCGATTCGCCTCTGACTTTTAGGAGTTTTCCATGACCAAACCCCATTCCGACGTCACCCAGAACACCTGGGCCTTTCTGCGAGACCCGATGATCGCACCCACGGGTTTTCGCGAATACGATGCCCGCTGGAAATTCCCTGATGAGATCAACCTGCCGGGCATCACCGCGCTTGGGCTTGGTCTTGGCACCCAGATGCACGAAGCAGGGATCGAGCCGGTCATCGCCGTTGGCAATGACTACCGCGACTATTCGCTGTCGGTGAAGAATGCGCTGATCCTCGGGCTGATGCAGGCGGGTGTTCAGGTCAAGGATATTGGCCCCGCCCTTTCGCCCATGGCTTATTTCGCCCAGTTCCATCTGGATGCGCCCGCCGTGGCGATGGTGACGGCCAGCCACAACCCCAATGGCTGGACCGGGGTCAAGATGGGCTTTCAGCGCCCGCTGACACATGGCCCGGTGGAAATGGCCCGCCTGCGCGATATCGTATTGGGCGGTGAAGGCGTGGCGCGGCCCGGTGGCGGCTATGAATTCGTTGAAGGCGTGCGTGAGGCATATCTCGATGACCTCGTGGGCGACTTCAAGATGACCCGCAAACTGCGCGTTGTCTGTGCAACGGGGAACGGCACCGCTTCGGCCTTTGCGCCCGAGTTGTTCGAGCGGTTGGGGGTCGAAGTTGTCCCCTCCCACAACGCGCTCGATTACACCTTCCCGCATTACAACCCCAACCCCGAGGCGATGGAGATGCTGCACGACATGTCCGCCACGGTGAAGGACAGCGGCGCCGATCTGGCGCTTGGTTTTGACGGGGACGGCGACCGCTGTGGCGTTGTCGATAACGAAGGTGAGGAGATCTTTGCCGACAAGGTGGGCGTGATCATGGCCCGTGATCTGGCCAAGCTATACCCGGGATCGACCTTCGTGGCGGATGTAAAATCCACCGGCCTCTATGCCTCTGACCCGGAGCTGAAGGCACATGGCGTCAAAGCCGACTACTGGAAGACAGGGCACAGCCACATGAAACGCCGGGTACATGAACTGGGCGCGCTGGCAGGGTTCGAGAAATCTGGGCACTACTTCCTGGCGGAACCCATTGGACGTGGATACGACTGCGGCATGCGCGTTGCTGTGGAGATCTGCAAACTGCTGGATCGCAACCCCGACATGTCGATGGCCGATCTGCGCCGGGCACTGCCAGTGACCTATTCCTCGCCCACCATGTCACCCTGGTGCGCGGATACCGAGAAATACGGTGTCCTGGAGCGGTTGGTGGAGAAGCTGGTCGCACGCCACGCTGAAGGCGGATCGCTCGGCGGGCAAAAGATCGTCGATGTGGTCACGGTGAACGGCGCACGGGTGATGCTTGAAAACGGTGGCTGGGGCCTCGTCCGCGCCTCGTCCAACACGCCCAACCTGGTGGTTGTCTGCGAAAGCCCCGAGAGCGAGGCGGAACTGCGCGCGATTTTCCACGATCTTGATGCCGTGATCCGCACCGAACCCGGCGTCGGTGACTACGACCAGACGATCTGACAGGGGCGCGGGGAAGGATCTTGCAAGATCCTTGCAAGGATTTTCGCCCGCCCCGCCGCAATGTCACGCTTTATTGGGCTGCCGAAGCACATTACGCTTTCGGCAGCCTTTATTTCTTCGAGACATGCCATGCGCCTATTTTTGATCCTGCTTTGCTTCGCCTTGCCTCTGGCGGTCCATGCGCAGGAGGCAACCCAGCCTGATACCACAATATCAGTCGAAAATTCCGTTCAGCAGGATGCCGCCATCGCCGTGCGTATCCGCGAGATCATTCACCAGCTCGACGGGTATGAAAACGTCGCCGTCTATGTCTCGGATGGCATCGTCACCCTGCGCGGAACCACGCTGGATGCCGCCACAGCTGAGGCGCTGACCGGGCTTGTCGCACGCGTGGAAGGCGTCGTGGCAATTGAGAACGAAGTCACGGAGACGACCGACGTCGTGGAACGCCTGACCCCTGCTGTTGAGCGGCTCTGGAATAGGCTGGAGCAGACCATTGCCTTCCTGCCCCTGCTGATGGTGGCGTTTTTGGCCGGGCTGCTAGTGGCCTGGGCCGGCTACATGATTGCCCGCATGAAGAACCCATGGGACCGGATCGCGCCCAATGCCTTCATCGCAGATATCTACCGCCAGATTGTGCGGTTGTTCTTCGTCGTTCTTGGCATTGTTCTGGCCCTTGATTTGTTGAACCTCACGGCGCTTTTGTCCACCATTCTGGGGGCAGCCGGGATCGTCGGCCTTGCCATAGGCTTCGCGGTTCGCGACACGGTGGAGAACTTCATCGCCTCCATCATGCTGTCCATGCGTCAACCGTTCCGACCCAAGGATCTGGTGGAAATCGAGGGAGACACTGGCCATGTCATCCGGCTGACCAGCCGCGCCACGATCCTGCTGTCACCAGATGGTAACCATATCCGCATACCGAACTCCAAGGTCTTCAGTTCCCGGATCGTGAACTACACCCGCAACGATGAACGTCGCTTCACCTTCACGCTCGGCGTGGACGCAAACGCCGATATCGCCGAGGCGCAGGAGATCATTCTGGGGGCGTTGAGCGAACTGCCCTATCTTCTGAAAACCCCTGGCCCGTCGACTTGGGTCGAAGAAGTTGGTGACAGCAATATCACCATCACCGCCGCCGGATGGGTCAAGCAGCATGAAACCGGCCTGTTCATGGCGCGGGGTGAGGCGATCCGGCTGGCCAAGGCGCGGCTGGAAGAGGCCGGAATCACCCTGCCCGAACCCACCTATCGTCTGATCACCGATTCCACGATTCGGCCCGCCCCGGCTCGAAGCGCCAAAGCCCCCGGCGATGCTCTGGACGAGGTCGCGCCCGTTGTTGCCATGCCGGTCCACGCGGAGGATATGCAGGAATTGCAACGCATTGTGGACGCCGAACGAGCGGAAACGGCGCATGATGATCTTCTGACCCGAGAGGCCCCGCAGGAATAGTCGAAACGGGACTGTTTTTTTGCCCTAAGGGTCTTGATCCCGCGCGGCGGGCGGCGTAACTAGCGCGTCACGGTTGGGGTGTAGCCAAGCGGTAAGGCAGCGGTTTTTGGTACCGTGTACCGTAGGTTCGAATCCTACCACCCCAGCCAAGTACTTACCCATATTCAGACTAGTCTTGATTCGGTGCAGATAGTGCCGTGCTTTCCGTGGCTTGGCACGACGGGTTTCTTGGAGAGACTCGAGTACGCGCGCAGGTCTAGCCGATTTCTGGCCGCAGTCTCTGTTTGCGATTCCGACGGTACGAGTTTGAGGAGTTGTGGGGCGTTTCGGTTTACAGGTTCGCGAACTGCTCACGCTGTTCTGCCCATGAAGCCGGTATGCCCGACTTGATGAGATAGTCGGACGTCAGGCCATCGGGCTGCTGTCCGATAGAGATGGCGTCGAGAACGTCTGGCGCGAGCAGCGCGAGATCAACAACATCCTGCACCCGACGTTTTGACGTGCCCTCAGCCTGAGCGATCTCCGAGAAGGGTACTCCTTCGATGATCATCGCCATCCACCGCTGCGCCTTGACGATGTTTTGGACGAGCGTCCGGTCGATCTCAGGTGGGGAATCCCCCAGATGCAGCTTCAGCTCGACCCCGCGTCGGCGCATCCGGAACGGCGACGTGAGGACCAGTTCATCTGTGTTGATCCGGCCTGCATCACAGTCTAGGGCGCGGGCGAGTTCGCCTTGGTTCAAACGGACTGTCAGCGTTCCGGGGATCAGGTCGGCCCGTTCAACCAAACCCAGACAGTGCTTTGGTTGCCCGATGGCATGCAATCTCTCTGATTTTGCAGAAACCTCTGATGCGGACAGATCCCGGATCAGCCGCGCTGTACAATCGTGGCGCTGCAGATGGTCTCTGAGCAGATCGGCAATCAGTCCCTCCAGTTGCTCCGCGGGCAGCCGCCAGGCGTCCGGGTGCTTTTTGCTCCGATCTTTCACAAGCCTGTGGGAGATGTAGTAGCGAAGGCGCTTGCCGTTCTTCCGGCTGTGACTGGGTGTCAACCGGTCGCCGGTTTCGTCAAAGAGCTTGCCAGCCAGCAATGATTGTTTGGCTTTTCGCGATGTGCCGCGAGCCTTCTGAGCTTCCTCCGCCAGTATTTGCTGAACTTGCTCCCAGAGGGCCGGTTCGATGATCGCCGGGTGCTGCCCCTCGAATACCTGTCCCTTGTGGCGGATGCGCCCCGCGTAGATCGGATTGCTCAGGATGTGATGGATGTGCCCGCGATCAAATGGCTTGCCGCCGGATACACGCCCCGCCCCACGCACCCGCCGGCGTGACCTGAGGCCAAGATCCTCAGCACGCTCCTTCACCTCTCGAATGATGCCAAGGTCGAGATACAGATCGTATAGCGTCGTGATCGTTGCCGCCTCGTCCTCGTGAAATTTCAGTGTCCGCCCATCTGCCTGGTATCCAAGCGGGACATTTCCGCCCATCCACAGGCCTTTGCGTTTCGAGGCCGCGATCTTGTCCCGGATGCGTTCTGCCGTCACCTCCCGTTCAAATTGCGCAAAGCTGAGAAGCACATTGAGCGTGAGCCGCCCCATACTGGTCGCAGTATTGAACGACTGGGTGACCGATACAAAAGACGCTTCGGCCTGATCCAGTCGCTCCACCAGCTTGGCAAAATCAGCAAGGGATCGGGTGAGCCGGTCGATCTTGTAGACGACGATCTGATCAACGCGTTTCTCGTCCACCGCCTGCATCAGCCGCTGCAAGGATGGTCTATCGAGGTGCCCGCCCGAGATCCCGCCATCATCATAGCGGTCCGGAAGCAGCTCCCAGCCCTCGTGTTTCTGACTGGCGACATAGGCCTCACAGGCCTCGCGCTGCGCATCGAGCGAGTTGAAGTCCTGCTCCAGCCCGTCTTCGGAGCTTTTCCGGGTATAGATGGCACATCGGATCCGGCGCATCACTGAACCCCGAAGAAGCGCGGACCAGACCAGTGCGCACCCGTGATGTGTTTGGCGATGGCCGACAGTGAGCGCCAGGATTTGCCATCCATGACGTAGCCGCCGTCGATCACTTCAACCTGATAGGTACGCCCATTCCATTCCCGAACCAGATGCGATCCCGGTGTGGCGCTGGCCGGTACTGATTTTCCGGCTGCGATCTGCTTCAGGCGGCGGGTGGTTTTGGCCGAGACACCGCCCAGCGCTTTGTTCTGCATCTCCCAGATCAGCACACGCCTCATAAACTGCGGCGAGAGATATTTGGGCGGTGGCCGACCGAAGGCCGCTCTCCAGCGATCAAGACATTCAGCTCGATCGAGCGCCGCGATCTCCGCCATCTGGTTTGCCAGCTTATCTGAGCTACCGGGGTTCATGGATCACAACCTTCGTCGACAATCCGATACACCGATCCGGTGTCGGTATCACTGCGGGCGATCACGCAGCCTGCTTTACGCTGCGAGGATATCGCGGCCCGCACTGTGTGGGGCTGCCAGCCAAAGGCCTTCTGGATCTGCGCGATTGTTGCGCCGGACTTGCGGCTCAACAGCTGGCGCAACTGCGCCTGGCGTGTCGGTTTCCTGGTAACCGGTTTTGATCTGTTGGTCTGCTGCGGTGTTGGGCTTGATACAGTCATCGGTCTCTCCACTCTGCGGGCAAAGGCCAGTCCTTCGCCCTGTACTGAGTGGAGCCCGGACCGCCCGGGCGACATACTTCATATCACGTGGTCAGTACCGCTCCGCCACGCACAGAAGTCCAGTGGTTATTGCGGTTTGGGGCCGGAAGCTACGCCCAACACCTCGGGCGGATAGTGTGAATTCGCCGCGCGAGCGAGCTGATCAGGCGCCCACGCCGAGAACTGACATTCAGGTGGCCCCCAAAAGTGTGTGGTTCTCTGCACCACCGCATGGCGGCTCCGAGTCCATACAGAAAGTGATCAAGTCGTAGCTTTCGTAGCTGCAGCAAGGTTACCAAACGGAGCCATCGGCTACGCTGCGACGCGAAAAGCAGTCGTTCGTTCAAGGTGAAGCGAGCTTTCGGGCCTCGATATCCGAGTTGGGGACTTCTCGATCTTTAAGCGATCGAGAAGAGCAGAGGTACCGGCCCGAAACAGACACCCAATCAGGGGATCGGTTGTGCGCCGAAGAAATCTTCCAAACCAAGCTCACGGACGATATTGAGAATGGTGAATGACCGTTCCATACAACAACCCATCCTGGCTCACACCCTCACTACCTTTAGCCTGGTTTTCAGGTCGGTCCGGCAGAAAGCATGCAAGAAACAGGTCTGTTCGCTGATATCGAGCATCTCCTGCGCGGTTTCATCGCTCTCGCCGGTTTCCAGATAGACATGGGTCTCGATCGGGTCGGCCTCGCCGGCCTTGCCGGTACCGCCCGACGCGCCGCCGAGCGAGAAATGCGTATCCTGCACGATGCGATAGTCGGGCAGATCCAGTTTCAGCATCGACACGAAGCGCCCGAACTGGGTCATGAAGCAGAAGCCGATGCCCGCAGAGATCAGCGTATTGGCATCGGGCGCGCGGCCGTCTTCCGACGACAGGAAGCGGAAGGACGTGCCATAGGGCGAATACTGCATCTGCTGGATCTCCTTGATCCCGTCCTCTCGCAGAACCGCCACCGCCCCGATATTGAGCCGCCGGTCCTGTTCCTCCGACAGCGACGAGCCCGCGGTTGCGGTGCCCTTGGCAACCTCTTTCTTCGGGGTCAGCCCAACAGGCTCCATCAGGGTCAGGCCACCCGCTTCCGGCGTGGACCTGGCGAAGTGATCGCCGGGATCGGGGAAGAGTGGCGCGTCCAGCTCGGCCACCTTCGCGGTCGGCAGTTCCGTGCCGTTCTTTCCCAGCTTGAACAGGCTTTCAAGCTGGCCACGCATCAGCCCGTTCAGGGGCGAAGCATAGGTGGCATTGATGAGGAATTCGTTAAGCGCCGCGTCATCCAGGTCGCAGTCGATCTCGACGGTCAGTTCAATGTTCTCGGCCCCGCCCACCATGGTGCGCTTCGGCATCGAGCCCTTCATGGTGTAGTAGTTGTCCTGGATGAGCTTGAGTTTGCGGATCTCGACGCCCTGCCGGTCGGCCAGCGCCAGGATCTCGTTCATGAAGCTCGCCACCATGCCGGTGGACAGGAACGCCAGCGGACAGGGCGCGGCGTCATGGCCGTTGAGATAGGGCCCCTCGTCCGAGACCAGCCGCCACGTGTCGCCGGTTTTGGCTGACCTGACCAGCGCCTCTTTCTGGAACCCGCTCAGGGCCCGGACCCAGGTGCGCAAGGCATCGCCCTTGCGGTTTTCCGGCGCGTCGATGGAAACCTCATCGGCATTCGCCAGCTTGAAGAAGGGCGGCAGGCCACTGCTACCAATAATGTTGTCGCCGATCCTGGCCATAGCGTGTTCAGTCCGTTCGTTTTCTTAGCCGATAACCGGCCAAATCCAATTGTGGGAAAGGCGCCGGGCGAACCCGGCGCCGGTCCGGTTAGTCCAGCACACCGACTTCGCGGTAGTAGCGTGCTGCGCCGGGGTGCAGGGTCATGCGCCCGATGTTGGCTGGCGCGAAGGCCACATCCAATGCATCCACCCAGGGAGCGTCCGAGGTGATCTGATCAACGTTGTCCCAGAATGCCCGTGTGATCTGGTATACGATCTCTTCGTCGAGATCCGCGCGGATGCCGATGCCGACCACGGCATTGAATGACATCACCGCAGTTTCGTTGCGCTGTCCGTCATAGAGACCGGCAGCAATTTCTTCGCGGAAGCGGAACGGCCCGAGCGCCTCGGTAACTGCTTCACCTTCATGGCTTTCCGGGCCGATGAAGCGAATTTCCTCGGTTTCGGTAAACTGAATGAACTGCCCACAGGGATCGAGACAACCGTTTACGTAGACGTCGATCATGCCATCCAGAAAGGCCTGGAAACCTGTCTGCCAGTTCGCGGTGATGGCCTCGTAATCTTCGCCGGCGACAAGGCCGGTGGTGGCCTCGACCCAGGCGTTTGCCGCGCTGAACGCTCCGCCGCCTTGGGGGCCCAGGAAGACCGACGCACCTTCCAGATCGTCAAGAACCTGGATGTCGCTGTCTGCGCGGACGGCAAAGTGATACTGGCCGTAGGGATAGAGCATCAGAAGCTGAAGGTTTTCCGAAAGCGCCGGGGCGTCGGGTTCGCCGGAATACATCGCCCGACCATTTGCCATCAGGTTCCAAACAACGGGATTGGTCATCGACATGTCCAGGTTGCCGCGTGCGACCTCCATCATATGAAGGGTCGCGGCACCGCCGCCCGAGACCTCGATCGAGACGCCATCAAGATTATCGGTGACGACATTGGCGAATGTAGCCATGGTGATGGCCGCACTCAGGCTCGGAGCGATCGTCGCCATTCGGAGTGTCGTTTCCTCCTGGGCCTGGACCGCTCCGGCCAGAACGATGGCCGAACAAGCGGCCGTTGCTAGTTTGCGCATGATTATTCCTCCCAGTGTCATGACGCTTCGGGGGATGCCGCCTGATCTATCGGCGAAGGTTCACCCCCCAGGAACCGGTGCAGGACGACAAGTCCAACACCAGCGAAGAAGGCCGGAATGGCGAGAGCCATGTTCGGCACGAGAACGGTTAGTCCAACGATGACGCGCATCAGGCGTTCAAACAGATGCAGCCTGTTTTTCTCGAAGCCCGTCAGAGCCGAGGCGAGCAGCCACATCGCCAGCGTGAAAGCAGCAAGGATCCAGAAGAACTCTCCCCAGCCGACCGTCGTGATATCGACCATGGCGCGTGAATCTGGCAGATCTCCGCCGAACCATTCGAACAAGACCTGCAACTTGTAGAGGACTGCCGGGTGATAAACGAAGACGAAGGGGATCAGGAACCCCGCCAGCGAAAGCCTGGCTGCCTGCAATCCCGTCTGCATCGGATTGGCCCCCGCGATGGGAGCCGCCGCAAAGGCCGCCAGCGCCACGGGTGGCGTGACGGTGGAGATCACGGCGAAGAACACGACGAAGAGATGCAGCGTCAGCGGCGCAATCCCCACGGCGTCGATGCCCGAGGACAACGCGATGACGATGATGAAATAGGTCGCCCCGGGCGGCAGCCCCATGCCAAGCACAATGGCACCGAAGGCCACGATCAGCAGCGTGGTGAAAAGTGGCCCGGCCGCCAGTTGGGCCAACATCAGCGACAGCCGGCCAGAGAAGCCCGAAACCTGGATGAGCCCGACGATCAGACCAATCGCAGCGACGATGACAACGATGGAGGCGGACATGCGCCCGGCGTCCGCCAGTGCGCGATAGATCTTGTCCCAGGAGCGGAATCCCCGAAACAGGACCAGGGCACAGATGCCGGCGGTCACGAAGCCATAGAACCCGGCCTTCTGCACCGAGGGCTGCTCGAACAGGAAGTAGCTCAACACCCCCAGTGGCAGAATGAAGACGAGGGTCTGCACCCGTTCCTGCCGTGTCAGGCGCGGACACTCCTCGGCGGGTAGCGGACCTACGCCCTGACGGCGCGCCTCGAAATAGACGGTCAGGAATGTGCCTAGATAGTAGAAGATCGCGGGAACGATGGCCGCGATCACGATGTAGCGGTATTCCAGCCCGATCTGACCGGCGACAAAGAAGGCCACGACGCCCATGACGGGCGGCATGACCTGCCCGCCGGTCGAGGCCGCCGCCTCAACCGCGCCGGCAAAGGCAGGCTTGAAGCCCGAGCGCTTGATCACCGGGATCGTCATGACGCCGGTCGAGACCACGTTGGAAATCGCCGCACCGCTGAGCGTCCCGAAAAGGGCGGAGGACGCAACTGCGGCATGGGCTGCACCGCCGGTGAACCGCCCCGTCATCCGGTTTGCGATCTTCATCAGCAAGTCCCCAGCCCCGGATGCCATCAGAACCGCGCCAAAGACGATGAAGATCAGCACATTGCCTGAAACCACCTGCAGCGGCTGGCCGAACATACCCCCGGTCTGGGACCAGAAATTCAGCACCATGGATCGCATCGACTGGCTGAATGACGACTCGGATCCGGCAAAGATGCCCGTCCATTCGGGCAGAACGCCGCGTGTGAAGAAATAGATGATCCAGAACAGGCAGAAGCCGACGATGAATCCGCCGAACTGCCGCCATGTCAGGTACAGGACAATAGCCGTGGCCAGCGGGAACAGCCCGAAATCCACACCGCGCGCAGAGGGCAAGGCGCCTGTATCGACGGCCAGAAGCTTGGTAACCCAGATCAGCAAAACGATGGTCGACAGAGCCGTCAGCGCCCAGTTCAGCCAGCGCCATCTCAGGGGCAATGTCAGCAGCGAAATGGAGAAGGCAAAGAGCAATGGTAGGCCGAGGATCAACCCGGTCGGCAGCAGAAAGCTCCGCTCGAACGCCTTGAACGCGGCCCCCAGCCAATGCTCCCGCATCAGGATGCGCTGATCTCGGCGCGAGAGTTCCTCGAAACCGGGCGTGGTGGTTTCGATAATCCACCGCACCAGTTCCGATACCGGGCCCGAGGCCGCATAGATGATGATCACCATCGTGAAGGCGAAGGCCACGAAATTTGCGACCCGTCTTTCGAGAGCTTTCTCTGTCATGGCATCCCCGATCCCTGCTTCGGCTCGATGTCAGGTTGCTGATCGGGATCGGGCGCATTTTGCGGATCGATCATGTCCGCCTCGTCCCAATAGCCGATCAGCACACCCGCCTTTTCCTCAAACGCGGTAAAGCGCGCGGCGGCGGCGGCATCGTAGGTCTCGCGCTGACGGTAGGTCAGTGACCAATCGGCCAGATACCGGTGCATGGTTTCTCGGATATCTGCATGATCCGGTGACGGTCCCAGATCGTGTAGTTCCTCGACGTCGTTCTTCAGATCGAACAGAACCGGATCAAAACCGGGGGCGTGGATGTACTTCCACTCTTTCGTGGCCACCATGTAGATCCGGCAATCGCGCGGGCCTCGCCCGATCGCGGGGGCGAAGACCTGCTGGTGATAGTCCAGTTCGCTGAAGACGGCGCCATTCACGTCCTGCGCCTCGCCGGTCAGCAGCGGCCTCAGCGACACGCCGTCCAGCAGATGCTCGGGCGGGGTGCCGCCGAAATGATCGATGAAGGTCGGCAACAGGTCGATCCCCTGCACCAGCGCGTCCGACACGGTTCCGCGCGTGGCATCCATGGCCGGATCCGGATCGGCAATGATCAACGGGATCTTGACCGACGCGTCGTGGAAATACTCCTTGTCGCCCATCCAGTGATCGCCGAGATAATCACCGTGATCCGAGGTGAAGACGATGGTCGTGTTTTCCAGCAGACCCCGTTCTTCCATAAAGGCAAAGAGAATCCCAAGCTGATCGTCGATCTGCTTGATCAGCCCCATGTAGGTCGGTACGACCTTGCGGATCGCCTCCTCCCGGCTGAAGGTCTGCCCAGCGATCCGGTCGATGAAATGTTTCATCAACGGGTTGGTATCAATCAGTTCAGCTTCGGCGCGCACCGGGTCCTGCACGTCGTCGGGGCCATACATGTCGTGATAGGGCGCAGGCGCGATATAGGGCCAGTGCGGCTTGATATAGGAAAGGTGCAGCAGCCAGGGTGCCTTCCCGTCATCTTCGGCCATGAACTCCATCGCCCGCCGGGTCATATAGGGGGTCTCGGAATCCTCCTCCGACACGCGCGCTGGCCTGTCGGCGATGTCGTTGAAGAACCCTGAACGCACCCCTTCGGGCGTATCCACGGCATTTGCAGCCCAGTGCCAGGGATTGCCGCCTTCATGTCCCTTCGCACGCAGGTAGTCGTTATAGCGTGGCTGGCCCTTCATCATCTTCATCATGCGGTCAGGATAGATACCGTCGTCCCTCTCGAACGGTTCAAACCCGGCTTCGCGGTGATGCAGGCCGATCTCACTTTTCGGGTCGATCCCGAGACGCGCCATCCCGTCGCGATCCGGCATCATATGAGTCTTGCCCACAAGGACAGGGCGAACCCCAAGCGGTTTCAGATGATCACCGATATTGCGTTCGCCAATACGGAGCGGCACGAAATTGGCGGTGGCCCCATGGGTGGAGACGTAGCGCCCGGTGTAGAAGCTCATCCTGCTCGGCCCACAGATCGGGGAGTTGCAATAGGCGTTCGAGAACCGGACACCCCGCGCTGCAAGGGCATCCAGGTTCGATGTGTGCAGGGTTTTGTGGCCGGCGCAGGACAGATAGTCCCACCGCAGTTGATCACACATGATGAAGAGGATGTTGCGGTGTCCGGCCATTCGATCAGCCCTCCGCCGGGGCGCGGTCCGGGACCGGGCCGATATTGACGATGTCGTATTTGTCGTTGAGCGCGGCCATTCTTCCTTCGTCTTCGAAGTCCGCTTCGCTCATCGTGGCCAGTTCCGCCAGAAACTGATCGAAGCCCGATGGCTGGTAGATCATCAGCATCCGCCCTGCCTCGCAGCCATCAGCCAGCACGCAGGCGTGGGGAACACCGGGGGGGATGTGCAGGCAGGTGCCGGGCGTGGCGGTCATCCAGTCACCGTCGACGTGGAAGTCGACGGATCCCTCCAGGATGTAGAAGGTCTCCGCATGGTGGCGATGCAGGTGGAGGCCCAACCTGAAATTGGCTTTCAGGTTGTCCTCCATCAGCGTGTACTGCCCACCTGTGTCCGCGGCTGAAACCTTCACGAAGGTATGATCCGCAGACCAGTCGTAGTTGGGGCCACCTTGCGGGGGCACGTAGGAATACCGCTTTGACATCGCTCAGAGATTCACCTTGCCACCATCGACGTTCAGCGTCTGGCCGGTGACGAAGTCGCTGTCGGGCGTTATCAGGTACATCAGCGATCCCAGCAGATCCTCGGGCAGCATGTCGCGCTTGATCGAGCGGGAGGCGACCGTCGGCGCACGCGCCGGGTCGAATCCGGTATGGCCCTGCAGCGCCTCGCTCTCAGTCAGGCCGGGGGCGATGGCGTTCACCTGGATGTTCTTGTCGCCCAGTTCGCGCCCGTGGCAGCGGGTCAGCGCGATCACGGCGCCCTTGGAGGCGGTGTAGTGGCTGAGGCCCGGAGGACCATAGTAGAACGTGCCCGATGCGATGTTGACGATCTTTCCGCCACCGGCCCGCATCATCGCGGGAACCACGGCCTTGGTGGCCTGATGCACACCACGGGCGTTGACGGTCATGACCTTGTCGAACTCGTCATTGTCGATCATGAGGAAGGGCTTAGGTTCCAGCGCGGCAAAGATCGACGCGTTGTTGACCAGGATATCCAGGCTGCCAAATTCCGTCTCGGTGGCTTCGACCATGGCGGCGAGGTCATCATCCGAGGTGATGTTGACGCTCAGCCCCATGGCCTTGCCGCCATCCGCCTTGATCGCGTCAACCGTTGCGGCCGTATCCAGCACATCCGTCACGACGACATTGGCGCCTTCCTCGGCCATGCGCTTGGCCATAACGGCGCCAATCCCGCGCGCGGCCCCGGTGATTACTGCGGTCTTTCCATCCAAACGGCCCATGGGCTCTTCCTCCACTCAGATTTCGATTTCGAGAATATTCGCAACTTCGGGCCAACTCATCGCCCCGTTGTTGCGCAGATCGTTGGTCAGATCTTCCGGCACCCAGTCCAGCAGACAGCCCTTGAA
This sequence comes from Nioella aestuarii, assembly GCF_050896395.1. Lineage (NCBI taxonomy): Bacteria > Pseudomonadati > Pseudomonadota > Alphaproteobacteria > Rhodobacterales > Paracoccaceae > Nioella > Nioella aestuarii. The sequence continues at coordinate 135,617 of NZ_JBPBBA010000002.1, forward strand.
ATTGGGCAACGCCTCGATCCGGGCGAACCACGCCTCCAGATGCGGGAAACGCCCGCCCTCCCACATGCCGCGCATGGACATCATCGCCAGCCGGTTGACGTAAGGCGTCATGGCCACGTCGGCGATGGTCATCGCATCACCAACCAGCCAGTCGCGTCCATCGGACAGGGCTTCATTCATCTTCTTCAGATAGCTGTCGTAGAGACGGATCTTGATCGGCGCCTCGGGCGCATCGAACCCGTCACGGACGAAGATCTGCTTCTTAGTATTCCAATCCGCTGTCACCGAGAATTCCGGCGTGGATTCCAGGAACTTCTTCACGCCCTCCGGCCCAAGGTTGCGCGCAACGGTATGGCGATGCGAACAGACGAAGGTGACTGCGCCGCAGGCCGGATGCAGATCTTCGTCCACCGCCTTGGTCCAGTAGCGGACCTGCGCATAGAGATAGGGATCATCCGGGTGAAGGCTGGTCTCGGGTGCAATCCGGTCCACGTACTCGCAGATCACGGTCGAGTCCGTGATCACCTTGTCATCATGTACCAGCGTCGGAACCACCGATTTCGGATTCAGTTTCTGGTATTCGGGATCGAACTGTTCGCCCTTGAGGATGTCGATATAGACACCCTCCCAATCCAAGCCCTTTTCGGCCATGGCAAAGCGAACCTTGGCGGCACAGACGGAAGACCCGTGGTGATAGAGAGTGAAAGTCATAGCTGCACCGTAACCCATTTCAATTCTGTCATTGCTTCCATGTCCGCATCGGTGCCTTCGCGGCCGACGCCGGATTCCCCGTTGCCACCAAAGGGCACATGCGCCTCGTCATGGATGGTGGGACCGTTGATGTGGCACATGCCCGCGCCAATATGCTTGGCGAAGTGAAACGCCTTGTCGATATCCCTGGTGAAGATCGCGGAACTGAGGCCGTACTCGGTGTCGTTGGCCTTCTTCAGCCCCTCTTCATAGCTGTCGATCGGGTAGATCGAGGTGACGGGGCCGAAGGTCTCGGATCTGCAGACCGTCATCTCTTCACTGACCCCGGTCAGCAGCGTGGGCTGGCAGCGGTTGCCCTCCCATTCGCCGCCGGCAACGACGGTCGCGCCCTTGGCGACGGCATCGGCGATGTGGTCGCGCACACGGGCGCGCTGGCGGTCCGAGATGATCGGCGCGATCACCGTGTTCGGATCGCGCAGATCGCCCATGCCTACCTTGCCCGCAATCATGGCGAAGCGTTTGACGAACTCATCATAGAGCGGGCGTTCAACGTAAAACCGGCTCGACCCGATACAGGCCTGTCCCGCGAACATGAAGATCGAGCGCGCGGCAAGCGGCATAACCTTGTCCAGGTCCGCATCCGCCAGAACGATCGTCGGGCTCTTTCCCCCCAGCTCCAGCGTGTTGGGGGTCTTGTTCCTCGCGCAGATTTCGTTGATGTGCTGCCCCACGACCGAAGATCCGGTGAAGGTGACGAAGCTGACATCCTCGTGGCCGGTCAGGTCATCCCCGATCTCGGCGCCCATGCCGGTGACCACGTTGTAGGCGCCCGCCGGAAAGCCGGCCTCTGCCACGATCTCGGCGAAGATCACGCTCAGATGCGGGGCCATCTCCGAGGGCAGATGCACGACAGTGTTCCCGACAGCCAGCGCATTGGCGACAAGCCGGGTGGTCTTGATCAGCGGCACGTTAAAGGGCGTGATGACAGCCACGACACCAAGGGGTTCCCGGATCGACATCGAAAAGGTGCCGGGCCGGTCCGAGGGGATCGTTTCGCCACGTACATTGCGGCACATGCCGGCAGCGGCGCGCACCATGGTCAGGCCCTTCGTGAACTCGAACATGGCTTTCTGCAGGGGCGAGCCAATCTCGTCGATCAGGCAATCGACCAGCTCTTTCTGCCGCTGTTCCATGATCTCGGCGACCCTGAGCAGCCAGCGTTCCCGCTCTGCCGGCGTGGTGTCCCGATAGGTCGAAAAGGCAGACTTCGCGGCGGCCACCGCCTTGCGCATGTCTCCACCAGTCCCCTTGGCTGCGTGCGCATATAGACTGTCGTCAAGCGGATTGAGAACCTTGAAAGTCTCTCCACTCTCGGCATCGACCCAGTCACCCCCGATGAAATGCTGAATCGTTCTAGTGTTGGTTTCCGTATCCATGAAACAGCTCCTGTTGCTCGCTATGCGCCGACAATGGTCTGGGGCAGATAAAGCGCGATCTGCGGGAAAAGGATGAGAAGGACGATCATGATCACCATGGCAAACCAGAAGGGCCAGATGCCGCGGAAGATCTGCCCCATCGGCACCTCGGGTGCGATGGATTTCACGATGAAGACATTGATGCCGACGGGTGGGCTGATCATGCCCATTTCCAGAACGATCACCACGATGATGCCGAACCAGATCAGATCCCAGTCGAGCCCGATGGCAATGGGGATCACCACCGGAATGGTCAGGACCAGCATCGCCATGCTTTCCAGGAACATGCCCAGGAACATGTAGGCGAGGATGATGACCAGCAGCACCCCGACGTCGCCAATGGGAAGGGACGTAAGGATCGTAACCAGCTGGCCCGGCAGCTCCGTCAGCGACATGAACGGGATGAAGACGAAGGCACCGATGATGATCAGGAAGACGGTGGAGGTTGCGCTCATCGTCTGCAGGACCACCTCGCGGATGGCCTGTAGGTTCAGGGACCGGCGCCAGGCGGCCACGACGAAAGTGAAGAATGCGCCGACGGACGATGCCTCAACCGGGGTGAAGAAGCCGGTATACATGCCGCCGATGGTGATCAGCACCACGCCGACAATGGGGGTAGCGCGCAGCAGGGCGGCCATCCTCTCAGCCTTGCCCGACCGCGGACCGGGAGGACCAGCTTCGGGCTTTCGCCCCACGACAAAGTAGATCGCGCCGATGAAGAGAAGCGTCAGGATGATGCCGGGGAAGACACCCGCCATGAAGAGCCGTCCGATGCTTTGTTCGGTCAGCACCGCGTAGATGATCATGCCGCCCGATGGCGGGATCAGGAAGCCAAGCGTGCCGCCCGCCGCGACCGACCCCGTGGCCAGACTGTCCGAGTACTTGTAGCGCTTCATTTCCGGCAGCGCGACGCGCCCCATCGTGACGGCAGAGGCCAGCGAAGATCCCGACAGCGCTGCGAAGCCCGCGCAGGCTGCGATGGTGGCCGAGGCCAGCCCGCCGCGCAGATGCCCCATCCAGCGATAGGCAGCTGCGAACAGATCGTTCGACATGCCCGACACGCCGGCCAGATTGCCCATCAGAACGAACATCGGAATGACCAGGAGGTTGTAATTCGATGCGGCCTCGAAGGTTTCGCCCGAGAGATTGGAGAAAGCCACGCGCCAGCCGCGCGCCCAGGCCTGTTCAGAGGGCATCCCGAGCAGCAGGAACTTGTTGGCGTTGGCCAGGATCGTGCCGACGAAGCCCACGGATAGCATGGCAATCGCCACCGGCATCCGCAGGAACAGGAGGGTGAACAGAGCAATCAGCCCCAGCACCCCGAGAAGCGTCATGCTGATCATCAGACATCGCCTCCGAGGCTGTGGTGCCCGAGATCCCGCCCGGTCAGAAGAAGACCGATCTCAATCAGCAGAACGATGGCGTAGAGACCAATCGAAACCGCGAGCACGTAGTAAAACGGTTCATAGGAAATCAGCAGTTGCTGCGTGGTTTCCCCGAAACGCTCCGCCGCAGTCCCGGATTCCCAAAGCCGCCATGCCATCACGACCAACAACGCGAAGCCAAGCATCTTCATCAGGACTAGCGAAACCCGCGCGATCATCGGGGACATAACGGGTTCGAGCATCTCGATCTCGATATGCGCCCCAGCCCGCGCCCCGAAGGGGATCGAGATGGCCACAACGACAACAAGCATAAGAATGAGAATATCCTCGGCCCCCTGGATCGGCGCGTTCAGCCCCTTGCGCATGATCAGGACGTTGAACACGCTGAGCCCGGTCATCGCGGTAAGAGTAACGCCACCGGCGATCAGGGTGATTGCTCTGAGCGTGCGGTCAAAGCGGCGCAGGAATGCAGGCCGTGTCGGCATGTCGAAATCCTCGGAAAATGGGCCGGGGGATCCCCGGCCCGCTTCAGTTCACTGGTTCAGCGCTTCGTAGATTTCACGCGCATCGGTGATCCCGCGCGCTTCGTAGTCGGCGAAGATCGCCTCCAGGCCTTCGGCAACAGCGGCATCCATCAGGGCGCGCTCTTCCTCGGACACCCGCACAAGCTGGAAGTTGCCTTCCGTATTCGCATGAATGAGTTCCAGAGAGCGTGCATCGGCGCCGTCGAAGCTGGCGGCGAGCTGCATGGAGATCATCTCTCCTGAAAGTTCATCAATGATGGCACGGTGGTCGGCACTCAGGCCCTCATAGCGTTCACGGTTCATCGCCACGTAGATCACAGCGTGCTGAACGGGGACGTTCTCGACGAAGTAGTCGGCCACATCCCAGAAATTCCACGGTGGTGTCATGTTGTTGTAGGTGGCGTAGGCCCCGTCGATGGTTCCAGTCGAAAGCCCGGTATACATCTCGGTCACAGGCATCTGTACCGGAACCGCACCCATGGCCTCGATTACAGGCGTGGTGAGCGCGGCATAGGGCACGATCTTGGCGCCTTCGAACCCGGCCAGGGTGGACAGATCTACGGTCGAGGCAATGCCGATCCCGGCGGCGGTCGAAATCCCCAGCATCACCACGTCTTCGAATTCCTCGGCCAGGTAGTCGTCATAGACGGCCAGGATCCGCTGAGATGCTTCGGCGGACGTTTCGGCCTCGCCGGGCAGAATGGCGAGCATGGTGCGCGGGAAGATCGTTGGCGTGTAGGCCGCAACACCCAGGACGATGTCGCCCACACCCTCCACTACGCGGCGGTACTGCTGGACGGGACCGGCACCAAGCTGGCCTGCGGGGTAGACACGCAGACTGAGGTCACCGCCGGAGCGGGTTTCCAGTTCTTCGTTCAGCCAGGTGAACAGCATTGTGTTCGTATGGTGCTGCGGAGGCACAAAGGTTGCGACGGACAACTCCTCTGCCGCAGCGGTTTGCGCGGAAATGCCAAGCGATGCCGCCAGTGCGGCTGCCATGGTGAGACGAGTGAAAGCCATGAAGTCCTCCCTAAGGTTGGCTCTGTTCGCCACGAGAATTTTGGGATCCCAAATTTCCCGATCGCGGCAATAGCGGGGCGAATCCCCGCGGACTGACGTCAGAAAACACCTAAACGGGATCCTAAATCAAGCAAATTCTCGAAAATCACGTCAAAATGGGATGGTAATGCTTGACTTTGGGATCCCAAATGCCGTGTATGGCAACATGGACTCAATCGACACAGAACTCGCCGATCGCATCCGCGATGACATCATTCACGGCGTGTATGGCCAGGGTGAGCGCCTTTCGGAGGCGCAGCTCTGCAAGACACATAATGTCTCTCGAACTCCCGTCCGGCTGGCTCTGCGTTTGCTAGAGCGCGAGGGTGTCATCCGGCGCGGTGAAGGCCGAGGGTATCTGGTTCGAACCCCGACAGTGGCCGACATCCTGCAGGCCGTTCAGGTGCGCGGCCATCTCGAGAGCCTCGCGGCAAGGCTGATGGCGCAATCGCCGGGGCGGGACAATGTACTCCCCAACCTTGAAGCCGCGATTGATGAAATCGACCGGCTGATCAAACTCGGGAAAATGGACGATGCCTCGCTTCGCTTGCTGCAACGTCAGAATGCGATTTTTCACAAGACGATACTTGAAGGCTGCGGCAATGATTTCGTCGGGTTTACCTGCAAACAGATCAGCCACCTACCGATGCTGGAGGCCGGATCCATGGTGTTCGACCGGCAGGTTCTGGCAACCGATGAAGGCGTTGAACGCAGCCTCTTCCGACTGCAACTCGGCAACTCGCAGCACAAGGTCATCTTCGAAGCCATCCAGCGCGGCGATGCCGTGCGCGCCGAGGGCATGATGCGCGAGCACTCTAACACGATGGTCGAGTATATTGAGGTGTTCGAGAAGCGGAACGAGGAACTGACCGTCACCGACCTGATCAGCTATTCCGGCATCGACGTCACGACGTGGGCCGCGAATGACAACAAGCCCGAGTAGTTACAGGATGCGGCGAACCGGCGATATCATCCCTGATTTCAAGTTCAACACGCTGGACGGCGAAGGCTGGCATAGCCGGGGTCGAATCTCGGGTTACTTTGCCCTGCTGACGATCTATCGCGGCAAGTGGTGCCCCTATTGTAAGGCACAGTTGCAAGCGCTTGATGCATTGCATGCGAGTTTCCTGGATGTCGGTGTCAGCCCCGTTGCTGTTAGCGCCGATACAAGGGCGCGGGCAGAAACAAGCCAGCGGGATTATGGGTTGGAGAACCTGCAACTCGGCTACGAAATGCCGATTGAACCCGCCAGGCAACTTGGCGTCTTCATCTCTGCCGGGATCAACGACCGCGAGATGCCGCTCTTCTGCGAGCCGGCCAGTTTTCTGATCGCGCCGGGTAACCGCATTCAGGCCGCCTGGATCGCCTCCAACGCTTTTGCTCGCACCCGCATGGATGAAGTGCGCGCCTATATCGACTTTCTGAACGACCACCCGGATCGCGCCCCGCGTGGGGGCGATTGATTGATACCCTTGGATCGGAGAGACCTATGGCAGCCCATCCCAATCTGATCGCGCAAAACGCCCAATTCACCAAACGAATCCACGAGTTGGCGCCGGGGGTCTATACGGCGGTCGGCTATGCCGCATCCAACGTGCATCTGTTGGTCGGAAACGAAGGCATTGTCGTCATTGATACGACCGAAACGACACAAGCAGCCGAAAACATCCTTTCCGATTTCCGCGAGATCTCTGCGCTTCCGGTGACCACGATCATCTACACACATTCCCACCGGGATCACATCTCTGGCGCGACCGTCTTTGCAGAAGGGCGCGATGTAGAGATTATTGCCGCCGATAATTTCGCCTCTGATCTCGTGGATGTAGATACATCGCGCCCTGTGCCAAATGTCGCCCTGATGGCCCGAACAAAACGCCAGTTCGGCATTTCGCTTTCACCCGAAGAGCGGGTCAGCCTTGGTGTCGGCCCCGGCGACCGGCCGATGAAGGGAATGGGCGCCGGTTATTTGGAGCCGACGCTGCGTATTGGCGAAACCACCGTGATCACACGCGAGGGCTATGACCTGAAGCTTGCCAAAGCGCCTGGCGAGACACCCGATCACCTCATCGTGTGGTACAGCCAAGACCGTATCCTGTTCAGCGGTGACAATTTCTACCACGCGTTCCCCAACCTCTATGCCATTCGCGGCACTCCCTATCGGGACTTCGAATCCTGGGCGGACACCATGGATCAGCTACTGGCCTACAAGCCTGAGATCCTCGCCCCAGGTCACACAAATCCGATACGCGGAGCGGCAGCAATTGCGACGGCACTGACCGACTATCGTGACGCGATCCGCCATGTCGTCGCCGAGACGGTGAAGGGCATCAACGCGGGCCTTGACCCTGTTACAATTGCCGCCGGACTGAAACTTCCCGAGGAACTCGCCGCGAAACCCTATCTACAGGAGTTTTACGGCACCGTCGCCTATGCCTCGCGGGCGTATTTCGCGGGAAAGCTCGGGTGGTTCGACGGCAATCCCACCAGCCTGGGCCAATTGCCACCGAGCGTGGAGGCGGGCAAGTTCTTGTCTCTGGCGGGCGGGGCCAAGCATGTGCTCTCTGCTGCCGAGGATGCCGTCGAAGGCGGGGATTTCCAATGGGCAATGGAACTGGCAGACCGTTTGATTGCCGCGGATGAATGCTCCGCTGCGGCGCGACAGATCAAGGCAACCGCGTTGCGTGGTTTGGCGGATCAGACGATCAATGCCCCGACGCGAAACTACTACCTTCTATCCGCGCGCGAATTGACGGAGTAGGCAGGCCCCGCGTCCTGTGTCGACGATGTTGAGCCGCAGGATCCGCGTCGCCGGATTGAGTTTCGACCAACACAGGGCGCGTCTTTCGATGTGAAAGCGACACGTCCCGATGGATCTCTCTCTGGCTAGCTTCGCGCCCGTTTCCCGCATCGACAACACAAACTCGAAACACCCAATCCAGAAACAGTAGAGCTATCCAACGCTCCCGACAGGTCACCAATTGCACAGAAAACCTCGCCTATTGGGGCCAGTTGGATAGCGGAGTATGTGCGCAGTTTTATGGTGTCCCAGAGGCTGTCTGTCCTTCGGCTGTCATTGTTTTCTGTTGGCCGCAGCGTGCGGCGGCTTTGTCCCGCGCCTTGGTCGTCCGTCATGCACGCGGCGAATTCGACGCGGCGCCAGCGAAGGGATGCTGCATTGGCGAAGTTGAAAAATCCAAGGTCGGAAATGTCCGCACTGGTGACCTCCACCCCTCGAAAATGCTGCACGATGCACCAAAGGCCGGTCTGGTGAAGCCGCACCGCAGCGCACAGCCATGAAGCGGAAGGCGGCTTTGGGCCGAAAACTTCAAGACTCGGCTTGGTTACTCTGTCTTCGTGTTCTGCCCCCAGAACTGATGAATGCCCACGATTGCCGACGGTATGTCCTGCGCAGCTAGAGCAAGGCTTTCATCCAGCTTCTCTTGAGGAATACCCAACACAGAATTGCCGTTCTCGTCGATCAGGTGGCACAGGATAGGGGTCATCAGAAAGCCATGTGTTCCGCTCTCTGTGAGCCTCAACCACTCTTTGGGGCGTAGGGCCACGGCATCCATAAACCCTTCACACCAGTCCATAGCGATCACATGGCCTTCCTTTGCTTCCCAGAAGATAGGTTCCACTTCAGGCGGGTCACTGCATAGGCCTTCCACGATATCGACGTAGAGCATGGTGATCATCTTAAGCACCCAAGCGGGCACGTCGTTGGGATCACCTCCTAGGGCAACAGACACCCATTCTTCTGCCGAGATCAGGACAGGTGAACAGGCAATCCCATGCATGAACCCATCAAGGTCAGAGAGCATCATACAGTTCTCAGGGCTTTCATCTGAGGACAGGTAGGTGTCTAGGTCTTCAAGGGTCATGGAGGTGGAAATCCAGTGTTCTGTGCGGCACGGTGCCAACATGACCCAGCAAATGACCAGTGACCAGCTTGAAGACTAAATCCTGAACCGGATGCGTATGTCCAATCTACCATGGCAACCGAAGAAGCGTAGGATACTTATGAAGAACACTGGTCGCATTCTTATAGCATCGATAGGCATTGTTGGCGCTTCTGCAGCGCAAGGGGACCAATGCGCCGACCTTGGCCTTGTTGTCTCAGCGCCGACAGACGCCTTAGAAACATTGATTTGCGAGAGCGCGTCGGAGGCAGTGGAGCTTTTTGAGCGCTGCAATGTTCCCGCCTTTAGACCTCCGTTGCATATCGAAGTGGTCGATGAACTGCCTGAAGGGTGCCTCGGTGTCTTCCACTGTGGAGAGAGTAGGATCGATGTCCTGAGCCCGGAGCATCTTGAAACCCATCGCAACCCAGAGAGCGCTTTTGCGTTTCTCACGGCAGAAGACTACTTTCGTAGTATCGTTGTACATGAGCTTGCCCATGCCGGTTTCGATACGCTCAATTGCCCAATTGAAAGCTGCATAGCCTCTGATGAATACGTAGCTTACAACATGCAGGTGATGTTCCTGTCGCCCGACCAGCAAGCTCAGTTCGCAGCGCAGGGTGAAACAGGAGAAACCGTATCGCGTGATCAAATCTCAGCAGCAATTTTGTTCATGGCACCGGACTTGTTCGTACAGAGAGCCTGGGCACACTTACAGCAGCGGGAAGACCCATGCGGCTACATCGGCCTAATAACCGATGGGGACATTATACTGGACCGCGAACGATATACTGGACCGTGAACGTCTCTAGCTACAGATCAGCTTAGAGATTTAGGGCTTCTCTGTTTAGTGGCCCTTCAGCCGAGACCTCCCTATCCTGACAGCACGCTCGTAGAAATTTCCACAACTCGTTTTGTGATAAGTGATTCATCTCGCCGTGGCGAAATCCGCGCCAAACATACAATGGGCATGGAAGCCGGGCTGTTTTAGCAGTCCGGTTCCATCCCTCTGAGCAATCACAGAAGCCACCCTTCGCACCATCAAAACTGATGCGAAAGCTGTGAATACAGATCAAAGCAGCCTTGGGGGCATGTTTGGCAGGGCGGAGAGCGGTCATTCGCTGCGGGCGCGATACGTTCACGAGCACTTCAGCATAACAGACATTGCAGGCTGCAAGTTCAGGTTGGTCTGTTGATCGCAGAAGAGATGTCTTGCCGGTGCATCGTGGCTCTTTGCGTCGAGTTGCCGCGCGGGTCGGCAACCCACTGCGGTAACTTGGCCATTCCACGTGCATTTCCTATTCTGCAATGCTCGGCAGCGCCCACGACGTACTGAGAGTAACGTTCAGAAGTGGTATCAAGCTCTCCCCACAGAGATGACTGGCCGCTTGAAAGTTTCGAGGGCAGCCTTCAGTTCGGAATGCTGGGCAGCGAAGTCTTGAATAGCGACCCCACTGCGCGCGGCCTCTGCCGCTTGGCGCAGGGCTATGACGCCTGCGCCTGCGCCTGCCGGGTGACTCATGATCCCGCCACCTGCACAGAAAATGAAGTCATCGTTCCCGAGCAAACCACGTGCGGGCTCAATCTGCCAAATGGTTTGGCCAGATGAATAGACTGGCATCGCAAGGTGAGCGGGTCCCTCGTCACAGACGGGCGTCTGAACCGAGGTTGCGGATTGAGCGATGACGCTGTCCTCTTCGGTGAACTTGTTTGCCAGGCCATTCACATGAAGATGGTCTGCGCCCGCAAGGCGCCATAGCTTTTGCATCACAGGAAAGCTGATCCCGATGTCGGGCGACCGTGAATAGAGGCCCCAGCCCGCTCGGTGGCCGTGGATTGTCATGGATGAGCGGTCTCGCACAGCGCGCAATCCGGTCAAACCGGCGGAACTCATGCAGACCATGGCACATGTGCCGCCATGCTTCTCCAGGATGTCCAGATTGCGCCACATCTGCTCGACCTCGTCGGTCATGTTGAAAGCATACATCACCCGCTTCCCGGTTTTATCGGCATGGGCGTCGAGAACACGGCTGACGGCTGCGACGCGTTCTTCGAAGGGGCAATGCGGCCCGTTAGCCTGCAATTCGTCATCCTTGATGAAGTCGATCCCAGCCTCCACAAGTGTGTGCACGAGCGCGGCCGTCTCTGAAGGGTTCATCCCGACACTGGGTTTGATGATGGTTCCGATTACTGGCCCTGTGTGCCCCTCCATAAAGTCACGGGTGCCTTGAGACCCGAACTGCGGACCGGGATGGTCCATCGCAAAGGCACTTGGAAGGTGCATATCCACAAGGCGGATTGCTGAAAGCTCTGCCAACTCGAACAGGTTGCCGGCCAGCGTCGACAAAAGCGTCGGTAAGGATGTCCCAAAATTGTTCAGCGACCAGCTGATTTTCACGGTTCCGCGCTCGTAGCTTGTGCCGGTTTTGCGGCACGGCAAAGATGGCGTTGCAGAGGAGCCGGTGATCTGGATGTCTTCGATTCGTGCGGCCGAGCGTTCTCGCAACTCATCTGTTTCCGCCGCCAGTCGCGTAAATGTCCCGGTCGATTGCTCACCGGCCAACACCTCGGCCGCGCGAGCAACGCCTACAGGCGACTCAATGTCATATGTTGCTGTAATCCGGTTCATCGTGTTCCTCCTCCGCTTCGGATCCAACCGAAGTAATCGTGGCTGCCCATCTGGCCGCCCTTAAGTGCCAATTCCAATCCGTCCATCGGGCCGTCCGCATGTGCGCGGAACAACGCGGCACCAGGGATCGTGGGGGCCAGCGCAGACAAGGCGAAAATCCCAAGCTGTCGAGTCGCGTGTCCGGACGTATCACCGCCCGAAACGACGGCCCGTCTTATGCCGCTTCGGGCCAGACTTTGCTGCAGGATGCGGCCTAGCGCCTCTCCAATGCGTTGGTTGGCCTCAACCATGGATAGAGGGCTTTGCGTGACAGTTTGCCTGAAAGCCGCGACTGCCGGATCATCAGGACCCTCGGCTGTATGCACCAGCGGATCGCGGCCCTGCGACAGCGCATCAAGGCAGGCCGCGATACATCTATCTACCTCGTGATCCAAATCCATTGCGGTTCCGCATGAGAAAGTTGCATCGAACGCTATGCTTTCGAAGCCATTGTCTTTGGCCCAATCGATCTGATCGGCAGTCGTTGGCGAAACTGATCCAGAGACGACAACCATCCCCTCAGCTTCCCCGATCCCTCCGGGTGCGGGGCGATCCGCGATTGCACCGGTCTCACGCCAGTGACGGACAAGCGCGTATTCCACTCCTTGAGAACCTACAACAAACGGGTTGGCATCGCGTGCGTCCCAGATCAGACGGCCAGCGCTTGATTCTGTCTTTGCATCGACCGAATCAAGCGTGATCGCCGCTATCCGGTCGGGCGTGGGTTGTCGGGAGGGCAGGGTTGCGCCTTGGGACATGTCCTCGATTGACAGGCACCAAGCGTCCAGTTTGTCCGACTGTAGGGCGATGTGTTTGGCTACGTCGGATTCACTCATCGGGGTGACCGGATGGCGGGACATCACAGGATGGCGGTCCAACCGATAGACCGCTTTTTCAAAGCCTGCGAACAAATGGCCGAAAGATTGGTAGCGGCGCATTTGAGGTGCGGCGACGAGGACAGGCACGGCAGCGGGCGCAAACTGTGCTGCGGCGATTTCAATCGCACGACCTATGGAGCCCACACTCGGTGAAGAATCCAAGGTAGAGCAGACTTTGTAGTGCAGGAGAGCCGGATTCAGCGCTGCGAGGCGGGCAAAGATGTCGGGCAGTTCACCGTCCATCCACTCCGGCGATTGCGCCCGCGCGGTTGAGGCAACACCGATCCCTTTCAAATCAGGATAGCGGGCCAATTGCGCATCGCTAGGCGGCTCCAGAAACAGCATCGCCTCAAGACCTGCGAAGGTCAGAACCTCCATCACCGCAGCAGCGCCTGTGAAGTCATCCGCATACCACGCCACCAGCGGCCCTGCAGGCAGTGCATTGTTTTGTTGCGTCATCGGGCGGTGACCTCTGATCAGAAGAAATAAGTTGACATGCTCACATACTTAGTTACTGATCATACCAGTTGTCAAATCAAACTCGCACTCGACGCGAGACCTTGGGAGGGGAAGACATGACGAAGCTGGCCTTGTTCGGCGCAGGTGGGAAAATGGGGATGCGTCTTGGCGCAAACCTTGCCAAGACCGATGAGTTCCAATCCATGCATGTCGAAGTCTCTGAGGCTGGCCGGGCAGCTGTTCGTGAAGTCTATGGCGTTGACTGCGTGGACGCGGATGCGGCGTTGGAGGGTGCGGACATCATCGTGCTTGCGGTGCCCGATACGGTGATCGGGAAGGTTTCGCACGGCATCATTGACAAGGTAAAACCCGGTGCGATGATCTTTGTGCTGGATGGGGCGGCGCCATTTGCGGGGCATCTGCCGGACCGGCAAGATGTCACCTACTTCATGTCTCACCCCTGTCATCCGCCCATCTGGAACGACGAAAAGACACCAGAAGGCCGACGCGACTATTTTGGCGGCATCGCGGCCGAGCAGGGAATCGTCAACGTCCTCGTACAGGGTCCAGAGACCGACTATGCGCTAGGAGAGCGGGTTGGTAAGGCGATCTACGCCCCGGTCGCGCGGTCGCATCGCGTCACGCTCAAGCAATTTGCACTGCTGGAGCCGGGATTGTCCGAAACCGTCAACGGCTCACTCATGAAGGTGTTGCGGATGGCGATGGACGAGGTCGTCAAGAAGGGCGTGCCCTACGACTGCGCCCGCGACTTTCTGCTTGGTCACATGAATATCATGGGTGCGGTCATGTTCGACCAGCATCAGGGCGTGTTCTCGGATGCGGCCAACAAGGCAATCGAATTCGGGATTCCGGTCCTGATGAAAGACGACTGGCTGCGCTGTTTCGATGATGACGAAATCGCAGCAAGCGTCGAGCGGATCACCTGATCCACAGCTTTCGGGCGACTGCTCGATTAGAAAACGCGAAAGGGAGGAAACCAAATGCGTATGATCAACAAAGCCCTGACAGGGGCAGCCATGGTTGCAAGCCTTACCGCAGGCACGACGATGGCGCAGGAATTCAATCTGGCCTTTACCCCGCCTCTCGAGTCTCATTACGGAGATGGTGGCAGGGCTTTCGCCGAAGCCATGGCTGAACTCTCAGGCGGCACGATAACCATCAATCTGCGCCCGGCAGGTGCCTTGGGAGGCGAGCGCGACGTGATTGAGGGCCTGCAAATCGGTACTGTCGATCTGGCAATCTCTTCAACCGGGCCGATCGGCAACTTCGTTCCTCATATCTATGCGCTGGACTTCCCGTTCCTGTTCAACAGCTACGAGTCTGCCCATGAAGTGTTGGATGGCCCCATCGGTCAGGGTTTGTTGGATGAGTTCCGGGAACACGACCTTGTTGGATTGGCTTGGGGTGAGAACGGCTTTCGCAACATCACAAACAGCCTCCGCCCGATCAATGGGCCTGAGGACCTTGAAGGTCTGAAGCTGCGCACAATGGAGAACGCGGTGCATATTGCCGCCTTTGAGGCGGCTGGTGCAAATCCCACACCAATGAGCTGGACAGAGGTTCTGACCTCACTGGCTCAGGGAACAATCGACGGACAGGAGAACCCTATTCCGGTGTTGGTGGCAAATAATATGTGGGAGATCCAGGACTACGTGACCCTGACCCAGCACGTTTATTCGCCCGCCGTCGTCGTGATGTCGGAAGTTCGCTGGGATGGTCTGAACGAAGAACAGCAGGGCTGGTTCGTAGAAGCTGCACAAGCTGCCGCTGCCGCAACCCGCGCCACCGTGGCCGAGAACGAAGCAAACGGTGTGGCACTTCTTCGTGAAAATAGCATGGAAGTTATTGAGGAGGTCGACACAGCCGCTTTTGCAGCAGCTGTTCAGCCTGCCTATGAGCAGTTCGCCGAACAAATGGGTGTTGCTGACCTGATCGCACAAATCCAGGCTGCACAGTAAACGTCCTCAGACAACCTAGAACACGTGTGGGCGCTGTCCGACGTATCGGATGGCGCCCGTTTTCCTGAGGGAGGGGAGCATGGCCTATTTGGTCCGCATTTCGGAAGCAATCATCCGCACCACACACGGACTCGCAGCAGCGCTGTTGGCTGTCGCTGCCGCTTTGGTCTTTTATCAGGTGCTAACACGCTTTGTGCTGAACGATGCGGCGGTTTGGTCAGAGGTTCTGGCGCGTGCCGTCATCGTATGGGGTGTTTTCCTTATCATGGGCCCCGCAATTCGGACCGGCAAAATGATCCCAATCGATGTGCTGCGCAGCTTGCTGCCCGAGAACACACAGATCTGGATCATCCGGGTCGTCACCGCCGCGACGGCTGTGTTCCTCTTTATTCTCATCTGGTACGGCTACAAGATGACCCAGCGAGTCATGAACCAGCAGGTCGCGATGCTTAATGTGTCGGTCGCATGGTTCTATGCGTCGATCCCGATGGGCGCGCTCTTGGCACTGCCTGGCCTGTTTCTTGCCCATCTCGATGCTGAACACGGCCACCTAAAATCTGGCGAGGTGACAGAATGAACGGCGCGCTTGCCCTTTCCCTGATCTTCTTTTTTGCCATCACAATTCCTGTGGCGATCTCCATCGCGCTGGCCTCGATCTTTGGCATCGTATTCTTTTCGAATCTGCCGCTTTTGGTTGTGCCGCAAAAGATGTTCACCGGTCTCGACAGTTTTCCATTGATGGCGGTGCCGTTCTTCATCCTCGCGGGTAACCTGATGACCAAAGGCGGCGTATCGCATCGCCTCGTAGATTTTGCGAAGTCCATTGTGGGTGGCACGCAAGGTGGATTGGCAAGCACATGCGTGGTCGCCTGTATGGTTTTCGCCGCGATTTCTGGATCGTCAGTCGCCACGACGTTTGCGATAGGCTCCATCCTGATCCCTGCCATGATCAGGCACGGCTATCCAGTCAACATGGCAGCTTCAATTCAGGCGTCATCTTCCGAGCTTGGAGTGATCATCCCACCCTCTGTACCGCTCATCCTCTATGCGGTCTCCACCCAGACCTCGATCACTCAACTGTTCATCGCCGGCATCGGTCCCGGTCTTCTTGTTGCGACGGCTCTAATCGTTATGGTGCAAATCTGGTGCCGGGCAAAAGGCTACGGAAAACAAGACGGCGACGACAAGAAGCCAATCATTGGGTCCTTCTTCAGCGCCTTCTGGGCCCTGATGATGCCTGTGATTATCCTTGGTGGCATCTACGGAGGCATCTTTACGCCGACAGAAGCCGCTGCGGTTGCAGTCGTGTATGCGCTGTTTTTGGGTCTGGTGGTCTACAAGGAGATGAAGCTAAGCGACCTGCCCGAGCTTTTCAAAAGCGCAGCGGTTTCATCAGGAGCGGTCATGCTGATTATCGCGGCGGCTTCGCTTTTTAGCTTTTTGATAAGCCTGTCCGGGATGCCAAGCGCGGTCGGCTCATGGGCGCAGGATACCTTCAACCACGCATGGACCTTTCTGCTTGCGATCAACGCATTGTTGTTCTTCATCGGAATGTTCATCGAGACATCGGCAGCGATCTTGGTGCTGGCGCCGATCCTGACCCCGGTAGCAATTGCCTTTGGGATCGACCCGGTCCACTTTGGGATTGTCATCGTTGTGAACCTGGCCTTGGGCATGTTTACCCCGCCTTTGGGGGTGAACCTGTTCGCCGCAGCTCAAGTAGCTGACATTCCGGTGCAACGGATGTTCAAGACGCTTGTCATCCCGGTGCTGACGATGATCACCGCATTGATGATCATCACTTACGTGCCACAAATATCTCTGTTTCTGAGGGATGCCATGCAGTAATCGATGAGCTTGCTCACTGGTCAACATATCATACATGTGCAATGATGGGTTCGAACTAAATCGAAAGTTGCTAAGACATGACCGCAGAAACAAAGTTTCCCGGCACGGACGCCCCGATTGTACGAAAGAAACTGTCCGATCAGGTCTTTGAAAGGCTTTGGACGATGATCCAGACAGGAGAATTGTCGCCTGGTGATACAATGCCGTCCGAGCGCGCCTTGATGGAGCGGTTTGGCGTTGGCCGTCCAGCCGTGCGCGAAGCTCTGCAATCCATGGCCAACAAAGGATTGATCTCGATTTCCCACGGGGAACGCAGCAAGGTTAACAAACTGACCCCTGGGATTGCTTTCGATCAGGTGAATGACATCGCGAAACTGTTGCTGTCGACAGAGCCCTCGAACATCGAAAATCTCAAGCAACTGCGAAAGATCCTTGAAGCAGGCTCCGTCCAGATCACCGCCCAGTCCTGTACGGCCGAGGAGATTGTCGAACTGCGCGAGTTGGTTGAGGCACAGCGCAGCAAGTTGGGTCAGGAACGGGCCTTCATCGAGGCGGACATTGCGTTTCATGTGGCGATTGCCCGGATGACAGGAAACCCCCTGATCCAGGCCGTAACACAAGCGATGCTGTCGTGGCTGTCAGAGTACTACAAACCTGTCTTGCACTGGTCTGGCCGCGAAAACACGACCCTGCTTGAGCATAGCAAAATTGTGGATTTGCTCGAATCCCATGATGTTTCAGCCGCAGTAACCATGATGGGCGATCACCTCGGACGATCTGATCCGCTTTACGAAGCCAGTTGAGCGAACCTCTCTTTTTCCGCCTACCACACCGGTACACAGCAAATTTGAGGGTAGCCGAAGGGCTCTTTTGTCCATTCTATATCCGTCGGGCCCAATCTGGCTCTCGCCTCGGGCGACGTCCTCGAACTGGCAGTCATCCGCAATTACGGCCACCCCTCGTTCGGGATCGCACATGTCCCAAGACTCGTGGAATTGCCGGACGACCTTCTCAGTAGGGTGCATGGCCAGTGTCCTTCTACAGGCTTGTGTGTTGACAGTAACAACCCGTGTTGGCCAGTCCATTGGAAAATCTGCCAAGGGTCTCAGAGCAGTCGATCGCAGTGACGAACTTTAAGGTCGGCTAAGGGCCGTTCGTTTCTGCGCGGGCGTAACCCATCCGAGGCGGTGTGCTGCGCCGCCGCAAGTCGGCTTGGAGCCCAACTTACCATGATGCTGCAACGCCGCGAAAGTCGGCTATCATTCTCTTGACGATGAGTTTTAGTCAAATTCTCCGGGGCTATGGTCGATTTGAAAATAGAGCACTGGTCAGATTCTTAGATCAACGTCCTGTGAGAAAGGTCAATTCAGGTTTCCAATGCCCTGATGAACCAAGACTGCAATGAGAATTTCCTGCGCTTTGGCGCTGCCATCTTGGCCAATGTGCGGGCCTGATCCGCACGTTCCTGACGTCCGATTTTCATGTAGTGCGCAGTATCGATTGACCCATCTGGGCGGCGCTTGATCTCTGGTGTTTCATACGGTTGCACGGTGAGAACTCCTCTTTGTTTCTACAACCAATGGACCAGAATGACCGCGCTATAACTTGAAGACGCTCTTTAGAATTCCTTGTCATTTCAGTATTTCTACCCTGCTTGGGCCAAAAGTCCTTGAGTATCGCCGCCCAATAGCCGTTCAATGTGCCATGGCATATAGATTTGCAAATTGCTTGATCGACCCTGACAAGCACCTGTTTCTGCGTGATGAGTTGTCAATTCACCTCGAACCGCAGGTGTTTGACTTGATATTGGCCCTAGTCGAAAAGATGGGCCGGTTGGCGACCAAAGACGACCTTGTTGAAATCGTTTGGCACGGGTTGAGCGTGTCCGACGCGACGATCAGCGCACGGATCAACGCCGCTCGAAAGGCGGTTGGCGACACAGGTCGGGCGCAGGCGATTATCAAGACAGTTCACGGCAGGGGTTTTCAGCTGAATGTCGAAGTGAAGAAAACCGAAGCGACCGCGCAAACACCAGAACCCATTCGTTCCGATACGCAAAACATCCAATTCACCCGATCCTCCCACGGTGCAAGGATCGCGTTCTCTAAGAGCGGTGATGGCCCGCCACTGGTTAGGGTCGCCCATTGGCTTTCGCACTTGGAACTCGATTGGCACAGTCTCGTATGGAGGCCATTGATCGAAACCCTCGATAGTAGAAACACACTTTACCGTTATGATCAGAGAGGCACTGGTCTGTCTTCTCGCGAGCTTGAGGGTGCGGACCTGGACGCTTTTGCCGATGATCTAAGGGCCGTTGCCGACGCGAACAATTTGGATAGTTTCCCTATCTTTGCGGCGTCGCAGGCTGTCCCAGTGGCCATCCGTTTCGCTCAAAGATATCCCGAGCGGGTCACTGGCTTGGTTTTGTATGGCGGGTATGCAAAGGGACGTGCAGTGCGCGAAGCGGCGCAGGGCGACATCGATGAAGAAACGATTTTGGGCCTAATCCGGGCGGGCTGGGGCAAGGCGGACAGTCCGTTTGTTAATGCGTTCTCAACACTGTTCATGCCGGATGCTACACCTGCGCAGTTGGCCAGCTTTGTAAAGATGCAAACCGAAACAGTATCGCCGGAAAATGCTGCTCTGCTCAGAAAAATAATCGACCGGTTTGATGTCTCAGAGTCATTGAAATCAGTGAGGACACCCACACTGGTCATTCATGCGATCTCTGACGCGGTGCAGCCCGTCGAACAGGGGCGCATCCTCGCAAGTGAAATCCCAGGCGCAAGATACGTTTCGCTGGAAAGCAGGAATCATGTTCCTCTTCCTCAAGAGGAAACCTGGGCCCAGATGATGCATGAAGTTGGATTGTTCTTGGACGGATAGCTGTCCTAATCAAGTCAGCCCCAAGTCATCAGGATACTATCGGAAAACTGCAAGCTGACCTTCGAACCTGTGCGGCTAACGGCAGCAAAGTCCCGCATAGTTGCCGCTGGACGATAGCGCAGCGATGGTCCGCTACCCGCCCGCAAACCGCAATAACCACTGGACTTCTGCGCGCGGCAGAGCGGTACTGACCACATAATTTGGCGTATGTCGCTCGGTATTGCCGGGCTCCACTCAGTATACCCGAGAGCGCCCTAATGGAGGCTCAATCCACGGGCGGCTCCGCGGTTCGGCAAAGCCGCCGCGCGCCCCGCCGCCACACTTCATCCCATGAATCGATGCCCCTTGGGTTTGGTGGTGAGACCGACCATATAGAGCTCATGCTCACTCGTTCCGTCAAATCGGCATGGCATCATGTCAGGTATATCCCATTGTGGTCCGCCCTGCTTTCTTCGCGCTGGCGGTCCTTTGAGCGGCGTTCTCACGCGTTGGGCACGGCTGTCGGCGGGATCGTTCGGTGGTTTCCCATCGTCCGGCGCCGGGTCGACCGGGAGGTTTTGCGTGTCTACCCCGATATGGCTCGCCGTGAACGGGCGTTGCTGCGGCGCGAAATGGGCCGCAACATGGGTCAGACCCTGTTCGAGATCTATCACGACGCCGAGTTTCAGACCCGGTTGGACCGGTTCGCCGTCTCTGGTCCGGGCCTCGACGCACTCGAAAAGGCCCGCGCCGCCGGCAGAGGCGCGATCATCGTCTCGGGTCACTTCGGCCAATGGGAGGCGATCCGAGCCGTGCTCAAGGCCCGTGGCATGGAAAGCGGGGCGGTCTACAAGCCGCAGACAAATCGCCATTACCAGCGCCGGCTGCTTGCTGGGATTGAAGCAGGCGGCAAGCCGATCCTGGCCACCGGCCGGGTGGGCACCAAGGCACTGGTGCGGCATCTGCGCGATGGCGGCATCATCTCGATCCTCCTGGACGAGAAATACGCCGAGGGGGTGCGGATTCCGTTTGTGGGCATGCCAGCGATGACATCGCTCTCCGCCGCGCAGCTCGCGCTGAAATACGACCTGCCGATGGTTCCGGCCTACGGCACGCGCGTCGGCGACGGCAGCCGCTTCGAGGTCGCGTTCGAGGCGGCGATCCCGCATACCGACGCTCACACGATGACCCAGGCCTTCAATGATAGCCTCTCGGCGCGCATCCACGCCGATCCAGCCCAATGGTACTGGTTGTTGCGCCGCTGGGACGGCGCGTAGAGAGTTCACCTTTCAGGAATGTTGCACTGCGCACGAATGGCCGATCTGGGGAAGCTGCGGTGCGGCGTTGGTTCGATCGGCTAAGGGCCGCAATGGGCCGTGAACAGCCCAATGGCCTAAGGGCAAAGGACGACTACTTATCGACTTATGAACACAGGCCCAACTTGGAGCAGGTTTCCAAACGTGCCACTACTAGAAGCGCCCGGTACAGGAGCCACCACTCCGCCGCCCGCGGCCATTTGACGAAGGCGGGTTCGTATATCACTCCGATCGCCGGAGATTACCTCATAGGTTGCGCAACGGCGTCCGTCTGGGCTGCATCCAACGCAGGTGGTGCTGCCATTGGCGTTGTCATTGCAGCAAGCCACCACACTGGGTGTTCGGACGATGTAGCCCCCGGTCGATCGGCACAACAGGATGTTGTCACTGGCTTGATCGCGTGGAATCGGCGTTCGCACATCTGCCTGTGCTACCGTCCCAACAATCATGGTCAGGCAGACGATTGAGGCAGCAATCCCTCGGCTGACTGCGAATGATATTGCCGTGAGATCGGAAGCGTTTGAGGTCTTGGATGTCGAGCGTTTCATTTTTTGAGTCCTTGATCACTTTAATTTTCATAGGCTCAAGATTGGCATTGCCACGCGCCCGACGCTGTGACGCACGACACAGTGCAGAAAAACTGCTGAATTATCCGCTCGGCTACGACCCCTCCCGTTCCAAGGCAGCCCTGTCCAGGACGATGATCCAACCATCCTTGATGTTTACGAAGCCTTCGCCCTGCCATCGTTTCAAACAACGGTTCAAATTCTCGCGCGAACTCCCTACCATATCGGCAAGCTCACTCTGCGAGTAAGACAGTTTCTGAGATGCCGAAGATGTGGGTCCGGTCGCTGCGAGTAGCACCTTGGATAAGCGCGCGGGAAGTGACAGGAACCCCATGTCCATCATGCGTTCATCAGCACGGCGCACGCGCGCGCAGAGCAGTCCCAGAACATGTTCTGCTATCTCTGGATGCCGACGCATTGCGTCAAGAAACTTGCGCCGCTCCAGCACTATCAACACGGTGTTGGACAGGGCCAAGGCGGCTGCTGAGCGTGTCCCGCCATCAAGAAGTGCTATCTCTCCGAGAACGTCTCCCTTAGAAAGGTCAGCGAGAACGACATCCCGCATCGACGGTGTAAAGGCGCTGATCCGAACGGCTCCCTCCGCGATGGCCATCATGCTGTGTCCAGGGTCACCTTCAGAGAATATCGTGTCTCCTCCCGAGACATGTTTTGTTATACTGAGAGACGCCAAATCCGAAAGCACCTGAGGGCTAAGACCAGAGAAGAGCTGGCTGCGCCCAAGCAATCTCTCCTTGTCAATCCGTCGAGGGCTGACCATCATGTCTCCTTCATATGCACCCGGTCGGCTGACTGCGTGGATCATCCGGGACTCAAACCGGAAGTCACCAGATAACAATTATAATGCAGTGCCACGCATTCTAAGGATAGAGTACAAAGGGGCCCAGAGGAGGCACTTGGCAAGTCGCCGAACTGGCGCACAAAAGCGATTCAGGATCAAAACTAAATGCAAGCAGTCAAATGGGCGTTCGTGATAGTGATCGGCACATTGGGACCTTCGGTAGGTCACACCGAAGAGCAATCGACATGCTCGGTCGAGGCTGCCGAGGATCCTGCGAGGGTTGTTTATCACTGCCCCAATGGGCTTTTTATCGAAGCCGAGACGCTAGAGGAGCTAAGCGGGATTGTTCCCCATGAACTCCTGGAAATTCAGTCAATTGATGTAGAGGGTCGCGCGGTGCTCATCGAAGTACCGCCGGAGGACGGGCCTTTTCAAGTACGAACACCTTTTGCCATCGCCTCCGTGAGAGGCACCACCTATGTGGTCGACGCGCATTTAAATCAAACCGACGTATTTGTCATTGAGGGGCGGGTTCACGTCGCAAATCCAGACGGATCGCAAGAAGTTGAGGTGCTGGATGGCCAGGGAGTTACATTCGGAACTTCCGTGGCGCCTGAGGTGCGTAGCTGGCCAGATGACCGTGTAGAGGCGCTACTGGAGCGTTTTGGCAGATGAAAACCGCGCGGCCGTTTTCGGTGATCGCGATCATTTTTGTCGCTGCCGTTCTTTGGACAGCTTTTCTGGGGCACCGCCATGTTCTTGGTCTCGCGAGTCCGCTAGATCGTCTCGAGGCCGTGTTCGTTGATTTGCGGATTCAGCTGTTCGGAAATCGCCCTCCTCCGGAAGAAGTGGTCATTGTTGCAATAGACGACGCAACGTTGACGGCTGAGGGCGGTTACCCCATTTCTCGCGACAGGCTAGCTCACATCGTACGCCGGATCGACGCCAGCGGTGCAAGGGCCATAGGGGTGGATCTGTTACTGCTTAGTACGTCTACACACGACGCAGCTTTGGCTCAGGCACTTGGGATTATCCCAACCGTATTGGCCGGCGCAGCGCAGTTCGAAGTTAGCTCGTCACGGGCTATTCCGATACCTCACCCCGATAGCTTGTTACTCCCATTGCCCATCTTCTTGGCTGAGGCTGACTTCGGGTTGGTGAACATCGCGAGTGATCCTGGCGGTACTCCCCGGCACATTCCCATGGTCTTTCGTTCATCGCAGGGGTTGCTTCCTTCTTTCACCCTGCAGGCCGTTCGCCTTTTCGAAGAGCAACCCATTCCGATAGGACCTTCTGGAGCCAACGTCGGGGGAGAGCTGCATGCGCTAGATTTGGGGTTGCACCTTGCGCTCCGCTACTACGGCCCAAGCTCGACATTTGATACCATATCCGCAGAGACCCTTTTTGATGAAGGAGCGACCGATCCAAGACTTGAGGGAAGATTTGTTCTGATTGGAGCAACCGCTACTGGTATTGGAGATCGTTTTCACACTCCCTTTGACCCAGTTTTGCCCGGGGTCGAGGTGTTGGCAACCGGTATTGGAAACTTACTGGACGGTTCCGGGCTCGTTCGCAATACAGAGGTGCGTTGGATGGATGTCGCCGCCGCCGGAGTACTTTCAGCTATTGCGATTACAACTCTTTCAGCGCTCACCCTCTCAGCAGGCTCTGCGGTTTTCATCCTCAGCGTGCTTGGTTGGATAGCCGTCGCAACTGGTTTCTTCGGACAAGGATACTGGATGAGCATTTCTCTGCCGCTTGCTGCAAGTTTGCCGGTCTTCGTTGCATACCTATTGATTGGCCAAACGCTTGATCGCCGCCAAGCGCATAGGCTCGCCATGGCTGGCGATGAGCTTGGCCGGTTCCAGTCCCCAAAGCTGGCGGGGCACATCGCAAGCGATCCGGATTTCCTGGCGCATCCAGTTGAACAGAATGCGGTTATCCTTTTTGTCGACCTCTCTGGGTATTCTGGCGTCAGTGAACGCATTGGCCCCGGTTCCACGCGTGAACTTCTAAAAGAGTTTCACGTGATCCTCACCGAACAGGTCGACCGGCACCACGGCTTGATACTCGACTTCATGGGCGATGGAGCGATGGTTGGGTTCGGTATTCCAGATGAGGAAGACTCTGCTCCTCAACACGCCCTTCTTGCGGCGATCGCACTTGTTGATGAGGTTGGTGAGTGGCTGTCCTCGCCGCGATGGCAAAACGAAAACCTAGGAGTACGTGTAGGAGTCCATTTTGGGCCGATTGTGCTTTCCAGACTAGGGCATGACATGCACCAGCAAATCGCGGCGAGCGGGGATTGTGTAAACGTTGCGAGCCGTCTTCTAGAAGTCGCAAAATCTCTTTCGGGTCAGGTTGCGGCCTCCTCTCAGGTTGTCGCACTTGCGGACCGAGAGTTACTACCGAATCCAAGCGGCGTTGAACGCGTGCAGATCCGGGGACGTGAGGCTGCGATGGATGTTGTTTACTGGTGAAGTGCAGTGGGCGCCCTGAGAGGATGGTCGCAGGATGCCCGGTGCTCGCTGTTTGACATCAGTTGATCAATCCACGGAACTCGACTCGGATCTCGCCGCTGTGCGAACTCATGGCCGCATGGAAGAACGACGAACCGTCGACAGCGGTGTAGTGGTAGACTGCACCGACGCAATCGGTCGGGTTGATTGAATTCAAACCCATCCGTGTTAGGGCGATTACGCCATGGACGCAGCTGTACCCACCCTGATCAACGACGATGACTTCGGTTTCGGGCGGTGTTCGATGATCGCGAACCTCGGCGCCCGGCGGCCACGGGTGGTTCCAATGGAAAATGGTGCCACGCCCTTCTGGCATAGTGACACTACCAGATTCATCTGCGAAGGCGGGCAAGGCGGCTGCAGAACACAAAAATGACAGAAGAAGCGCGGAGATCGTGAATTTGCGGGGCATGTATTCATTCCTTTTGAGTTGATTGAATGTAATTGTCTCTCGACCTTGCACCGTTCCGCTGCTCCGTGCTGTGACAGGCATCACAGCGCAGCCTGCCTGATCAAGACTGTTTTCGTCTGCCATGCTCAGCTGGGTCTAAATGTCAGACCCTTGTATTTTGCAGCCCGCAGGTCCGCTCTGGGCCAAGATCAACTTCGGCAACGTGACCTTGCCTATGGGGTGTTGTGCAGCCTCCAAGATCATCAAAGAGTTCTTAGTTGCTGTTCAAGCGTTCCGTAGCGCGGCTCAGAGAGTAGGAAAGCGGGTTTAGTTCCGCACTCCGGTTTTGGAAAATATTGCAATGTGGCTATCATGGGAGTCCGTCCGATTACTCAAGCCAGAAAAGGTCAAACAGGACTTGGTATCTGGGAAACACGAATTGATCATTGTGGGGGCAGGCCCAGCCGGGGCGATGGCTGCCTACTGGGCAGCATCCAGGGGGGTGGATGTCACCATCTTGGACCGAGCTCCAGTAAAACGGGCCAAGCCTTGTGCAGGAGGACTATCAACAAAGGCTTTGGCGCTTTTACCTTTCTCGGTCGCGGACATTGTCGAAAGGTCGACAAGTCACATTATCGTCGGACTTGGCAACAACACTGGAGTTGCCCTCACTGCAGAAGGAATCATCTGCGGATTTGTCGTTCGCGAAGACTTCGACCGCCATCTATTGAATCACGCGCTGAAAGCGGGCGCGCGGCTTCGAAGAATTGAGGAACTCCGCGGCCTCACCCTCGATCCCGAGCAAGTTCAACTCGAGATCAATGGGGGCGAAGTTCTTTCCACGCAATACGTAATTGCCGCTGACGGTGCGAATAGTCGGATGCGCCGCTTGGCCGTTCCCCACGGTGCATTCTCGCGTGGTTTTGCGCTCGAGGGGACTATCTCTCGGAGCAAGCTGTCTTTTGCACCGGGAATGGAGCTGAACTTTGGTTGCCCACGGCTCGGGTATGGCTGGGTCTTCCCGAAGGCCGATCACGTCAACGTAGGCCTGTATACCAGCCAAGAGACGGTCCGGCTGAGCAAAGACATGTTGCGTGACTTTGCCAGTTCGAAACTGGGAACTGATCAGGTGGAAAGTATCGTCGGGTTCCCACTGGGTTTTGGCGGCGCGTCATACAGACAAACCGAGGAAAGGCTTTTGTTCGCGGGCGACGCAGCGGGGATGGTCGAGCCCCTTTTGGGTGAGGGTATCTACAACGCGATCAGATCGGGCGAGTTGGCGGGACTTGCAGTAGCCAACGCGCTCCGGCAACAGCGTCCTGCTCGCGAGTCGTACAATGCGTCGATGCGGCCCCTTCGACGCGATCTGAGGCGTGGCGAATGGGTATCCAAGTTGTTCTACAGGTACTTGGAAGAAATTGGATTCAAAGTCCTGCAAAACCGGGTGATCAGTGCAGGCTTGATAAGGGGATACGCCGCCGGAAGGACTTTTCACCAGATAATAGACCGATTTGCATTGATGCCGTGGCAGAAGCCGCTGCAGTCAGATCGCATCAAAGAGCTCGACTCCAGGGACGATAGTGGCTGTCTTCCGGATTAGGGTTGCGCGCCGGAACGACGTGCTCGCAACCACCCATGACCGGTCGCGGCCAACATCACAAGGACGAATGCGAGATATGCCCAGAGGGCCGGATTAGCCCAGTCGATGATCCGTTCGCCGCTCGCAGCGAGGTCGCCAGCCAGTCTCGCAAAGGCGACGGTCAGGAGAATCCCGTAGACAAACAGCGCAAGCAGAGCGTTTTCGACGCGCCAGAAATCTCTCTCATAGGCGATATGCATAAACAAAAGACCATTCCCAAGACACCATGCACCGATTGCCCGCGCAGTCAGCGCGCTGAGAGGCCAGGGCCAGACCAGATCTTTGGTTTGGGCGGGGTAAAAGAATAGCGCGAAACCAACGGCTAACAGGATGACACCCATTATCATGAACGAAGCGAGGCTCCAAAGAGGCATCAATGCCAGCTCTGTTTGATCCGGCCGGCTCACTCGAACCTGAAGAAACAGAAGAACAGCCATGACAACGGGGACCGCAGCATACACCACCAGCCAAACATATGTCACGAAGCGCGTGATCAGAGGGAACTCCGGTCCAAAGTGAAAATTGCCCATATGCAACAGGGTCGCAATCAAGGTCATGGTGGTAAACATCAGCACCGCCGGTACAGCGATGCGAGCCCGTGACCAACTATCCTCTCGGGCCGAGGTCATTTCGATTACGCAGGCCGCGAGGTATCCACTCCCAAGAAACGCTGCGGTCATGGGAGGATTGACAGTCCACGAAAAAAGCAGATCCGTACGTGTCGGTGCCAAATAGAGAGGCAATCCAATGATCAAAACGAGAATGGCCGCGACGGTCAAAAGCAACCGCATCGCCGGCGTTGTCGGGTTGGAGTAGTCGGACATCCGCGCCTCTAGCTAACTTGGTTCCGAAAGTGGAACCACGATCTATTAGAGCACAGATCACCAATTGCCCGGAGCACTAAATTTTCAGCGCGCCAATTCAAGAGGACGAGATGAAATGCGGCACCAGACAACGAAACAGGTGGTTCGACAGAGGTTACGCATCCACCTCGTCGGATGGTCTGATCGCGATATGCTTGAAGGCTGGCTGGCCGATGGGCTCATTGCCCTGACCCTGCAGACACCGCGCTGTGCCGTCGTTGCGTTCGTTCAGGACCCTCTGTCGCCCGGGTCCGATTTCTACGGATCACTTTTGATGCAGCGGCCATCTGAATGGCTTGCGAACCCGCAGGATGATCCGCGATCGGACCTTCAGATCGCACAGGACGATCCCTTGCCGATGTCCGTCATCCGGCTGGAAAGCCAGCTCGCCCTGCAGACGGGGATCCAGACGATCACCTCCGTGACCGTGTCTCTCACAAAGCGCGCCGCCGCCATGGTGGTCGCCGCGCAGCGCGATGCGCTCGGCCGGCTGACTGCAGCCGGACTAGCCGATGGCATCGGCCTAGCAAGTCTCGAAATGACGATGTGCCTGAGTGGAACCGAAGCAACCGTCCGGAATGTCTCCCATAACGGAGAAACACTCTATCAGGAAACTCGCTCAAGATGCCCGTGAACGGGTATCACAATGACCTGCAGAAGCTCAGTTATGTCCACACGCCCCGCATTGGCAATGAATTACCTGGGCGGGCGGCTACCAGGATGCGCCTACCGCTTGTACCGGCTGATATGCCTCAGCTGGAGGGGCCGTTTATCCGCCCACATCGCAAGTTCCATGCCCCCTGCCACAGCGGGACCGGCAACCGCTGCAATCACAGGCTTGGAAAGGTTCAGACGGCTCGGCCCCATCGGGGCCATGGGTGGCTCGCCAGTATCGGGGATGTCATAAGGGGCCATCGCCCCGACACCGGCCAACCGGGCTGCGTGTTTCAAGTCCCACCCGGCACAGAATGCCCCGCCCTCGCCCCAAAAGACGGCCACAGAGGCGCTGTCATCGCGTTCGAAGGTCAGGAAGGCGTCAAAAAGGGCCGCCGCGCTATCGGGATCCATCGCATTGCGCGCTTCTGGTCGGGAATGGATCACGGTCCAGACCGCGCCATTTGTTTCGATACGCACCGTCATGGGAAGTCCTCGTCATGGCTATCATTGCCGAGTGTCCCATATCTGGCCCGGATTGCCAGCCATCCGCGCCCTCACCGAACGCGTCGTAAGATCACTCAAGCGCCGCCATGATCCCGCGAAGCTCCGCCAGCCCGCGCATACGACCGACCAGCGGATAGCCCGGCATCATCGGACGGTCCAGATCAGACAAAAGGGACTGCCCGTGATCCGGCCGCATCGGAATCTGCCAATCAGCACGCCCTGCTGCCTGTCTGCGGGTCTCTTCAGCCAGAAGGGCGCGGATGGTCGCGACCATGTTTGTATCCCCGGCCAGATGCTCGGATTCATGGAAGCTCACGCGGGGGGCGTCTGCGGGGCCTTGTCTTAGGGTGTTGCGCAAATGGACAAAGTGGATGCGCGGGCCAAGTCGGTTAACGAAATCCACAGGGTCAAAGCCCTCAGCCACGCCCAGAGATCCGGTGCAAAGGGTCGCGCCACTGGCAGGGCTGTCGACCGCCGACAACACCCGTTCATAGTCATGAGTTGAGGACATGACTCGTGGCAGACCAAGCAGGGGAAAGGGCGGGTCATCGGGATGACAGCACAGCCTGATCCCAAGCGCCTCGGCGGTTGGGACAACTTCGGACAGGAAATCGATCAGGTTCAGACGCAGCCGGTCGGGCGTGATACCGTCATAATTGGCCAGTTGCCTGCGCACGTCATCCAAGGTCCAGCGTTCATTCGCGCCCGGCAGGCCCGCAACGATGTTCGAGCACAGCTCGGCCCTAGCGCTGTCGTCCATCTGCATCAGACGTTCGGAAGCGGCCAGCCGGATCTTCTCGCCATAGTCCTGCTTTGCCCCGTCCCGCGCCAAGAGGTGCAGGTCAAAGACCGCGAAATCCACAAGATCGAAATCCATCGTGGTTCCACCGTTCGACAGCGGTTTGCGCAGTTCCGTGCGGGTCCAGTCCAGCACCGGCATGAAATTGTAGCAGACTGTCTCGATCCCACAGGAAGCGAGGTTCTTCAGGCTTTGCCGGTACGTTTCGTAGTGCTCTCTGACCGGTCCGGTCTGGGTTTTGATCGCCTCCGAGACCGGCAGGCTTTCCACCACGTCCCATGTCAGCCCCGATCCGCCACCCTCGATCTGAGCCTTGCGGGTCTCGATGTCATCGATCGTCCAGACACCGCCAGAGGCGACATGGTGCAGAGCCGAGACAATGCCACAAGCCCCGGTCTGCCGGATCTCCGGGATCGTGATCTCGTCTGCGGGTCCAAACCAGCGCCAGGTCTCTTTCATTGCGGTTTCAGCCCATCCGCAGCGTCAAACCGCTATCGGTATCAAACAGATGGATCTCACTGCTGGTCGGCGACAGAGTCAGGCTCTCACCGATGCTCGCCCCGATCTGGCCGGGAAGGTGCAGCGTGATCGGCTGGCTGTTCTTCAGCGCGCCATAGACATAGGCCTCTCCCCCCAGTTGCTCGACGCTTTTGACCTCCATGGTCACGGGCCCGCCTTCGACAATTGCCAGGTGGTTTGGCCGGATCCCAAGCGTCACGGCCTGCCCTGGGCGTTGCGCGAAACCCGTGGCCGGCAGGGGCAGGGTTTCTCCCGTCTCAAACTCCAACACTTCGCGATTGTCAGCAGCGACACGCCCCTTGAGGAAGTTCATCTTGGGGCTACCGATAAAGCCCGCAACGAAGATGTTTGCCGGGTTGTTGTAAAGGTCGAGCGGTCGCCCGAACTGTTCCAACTCTCCCAGCCTAAGCACCGCGATCTTGTCGGCCATGGTCATGGCCTCGACCTGATCGTGGGTGACATAGATCATCGTGTTTTCAAGCCGCCGATGCAGCGAAGTGATTTCACCCCGCATATCGACGCGCAGTTCGGCGTCAAGGTTCGACAGCGGCTCGTCAAACAGGAACACACGCGGTTCGCGCACCACGGCGCGGCCAATTGCAACACGCTGTCTCTGACCGCCGGACAGATCTTTGGGTCGGCGATCCAGCAGCATCTCGATCTGAAGCATCTTCGACACTTCGTCGACCTTGCGCGTGATCTCGGCCTTGGGGGTGTTGATGTTTTCCAACCCGAAAGACAGATTCTGGCGCACCGTCATATGCGGGTAGAGCGCATAGGATTGAAACACCATCGCCAGTCCGCGATCGGCGGCAGGAATATCGTTAACCACCTCGCCCCCGATCACGATGTCGCCACCGCTGATCGGTTCCAATCCCGAGATCATGCGCAGCAGGGTAGACTTGCCGCAGCCCGAGGGGCCCACGAAAACGCAGAACTCTCCGTGGGCGATATCAAGGTCGATCCCCTTGATCACATCTGCCGCGCCATACGATTTGCGCACGTCCTTCAATTCAATTCTGGCCATCTGTCAGCCCTTTCTTGTCCTTGCGCGCCAGGTTATTTGCCGCCTGTCGAGGCGATGCCGGTCGCGATATATTTTTGCAGGAACATGAACACCGTCGCGATTGGCAGCAGCGTCAGAACGGTCATGGCCAGCAAGCTTGGCCAATCTGTCTGAAGCTCGCCCTGGAAGGAGTTCAGCGCCAATTGAAGGGTGAAATTTTCCGACTGTGTCAGCACGATCAGCGGCCACAGGAAATCATTCCACCGCCACATGATTGCAAGGATGGCCAGCACCGCGATGGCCGGGGCTGAAAGCGGAATGATGATCCGCCAGAAAATCTTCCATTCGCTGGCCTTGTCCATGCGGGCGGCGTCCAGGATCTCGTCGGGGATGGTGATCATGTATTGGCGCAGCAGAAACACCCCCGTCGGTGTCGCCGCCCCCGGTATGATCACACCCCAGAGCGAGTTGAACATCCCCAGTTCCGTGACGATCAAGAACAACGGCACCAGAACCACCGTCTGCGGGATCATCAGCGTGCCCACAACCAGCAGCAGCACCGATGTGCGCCCCCTGAATTCATATTTCGACAAGGCGAAGGCCGCCATGGAATTGACCAGCAGCATCAGCAGCGTCGCAGTGACGGTAATGAAGGTCGAGTTCCAGAAGAAGCGCAGGAAGTTGAACCTTTCGAACAGGCTGGTGAAGTTCTCAGTCGCGAAGGCGATGTGTTCAATCGGTTCAAGCTGGTTGGCCTGCAGACGAATGCGGTTTTCCGGGTCAACCGGCAGCACCACTTCTGCACGGCCAGCGGCACGACGGGTCTGGGCCACAACCTCGCCCGCATATTCGCCTTCGGTCACCGTGAACAGCAGCAGCGGTTCGTCGAAGCCGGGAACCTCTGCCGTTTCCTGCGCATAAGGAAGGAAACGGGGCGGGAAACGGTCCAGCTCATTTGGGGTCTTGAAGCTGGACAGAACCAGCCAGATCACAGGGCCAAACATCAGGAAGACACCCATGATCAGGTAGGTGTAGGACACCCAGTCCGTCCAATGCAGCCGCCCCTTGCCGCGCGTGGCGGTCAGGAAAGAGATCGCTCTACCCATTGACGTTCCTCCTGTTGACCCAAAGTTGCACCAGCGTCAGAACGACCAGCACAAGCGCCACCAAAAGCGATGCGGCGGCGGCAAGACCAAACAGGCGCGGCGCACCGGCAAAGCCCTCTTCATAGATGTATTGAATGATGAAGGTTGTTGCCGTGCCCGGGCCACCCCCAGTGAAGGCGTAGATCTCATCGAAGGTCTGCACGCCCTTGATCAGGGCCAGCACAAGAACCACCAGCATTGTCGGTGACAGAAGCGGCAAGGTAATGCGGCGGAAGGTTCGCCACGGGCTGGCGCGGTCCATCGTGGCTGCCTCATAGACGTCGCGGGGGATCGCCTGAAGCCCGGCCAGAAGGATCAACGTGTAGAACCCCATATGGGCCCAGACTGAGATAAAGACTGACCACGCAAAGGCCCATTGCGCATCGACAAGCCAGTTATAGCCCCCGATCCCGGTCCAATCGAGAAACGCGTTCATCACGCCTTCGCGTTGCAGGATCCACTTCCAGATCAACGCCACCACAACGGGCGATAGCAACACGGGAAAGAAAAAGACCGAGCG
The DNA here is from genome assembly GCF_050896395.1 of Nioella aestuarii. Taxonomy (NCBI): domain Bacteria; kingdom Pseudomonadati; phylum Pseudomonadota; class Alphaproteobacteria; order Rhodobacterales; family Paracoccaceae; genus Nioella; species Nioella aestuarii. The sequence continues at coordinate 168,610 of NZ_JBPBBA010000002.1, forward strand.
GAAAAAGCCGCGCGCCCGGATATCGCGGTTCAGAATAATCGCGGTCAGCAACGAGAAGCCGACCATGAACCCAACCTGCAAGGTCACGAACCACGTCGTGTTCCAGACCGCGCGCCAGAACTTGTCTTCGCGGCAACTGTTGGGATCAAGGTAGTTGCTGCAATCCAGCAGCGTTCCAAAGTTTTGCGCCCCGACAAAGGGCCGGTCTGCCAATAGCACATTGTCGCTGCCGGTCAGGGCATAGACCATGTTCAGGATAACCGGCAAAAACGCGAAAAGGCCGAAGAGAATCAGGTTCGGCAGCAGGAAAGCCCATGCCAGCCGGTTGATACCTAGAAGGCGCTGAAGCGCCAGCATCGGAATCTCCACCAGCCGCATGATGGGCGTGATGATGCTTAACATGACCCCTCCTCCCTGGGTGGCCCCCCGCACCGGCACGGAGCGAGGGGCGATGGTCAGATCAGTTGGCTTCCGCCATTGCAGCTTCCAGATCGGCAGCAGCACGTTCCATGGCTTCGGCCACGGTCAGTTCACCAACGATGGCCTGGCTCAGGCGTTCCACGGTGATGCCATACATCGCGCGGTTGCCTGCATAACCCTGGTAGGCGAACGCAATCGGGGAAACGTCACCCAGATCGGCCGCGAAGGCCGACAGGGCTGCGGCGGCTGCCGGGGATGCACCCTCGAACTCGACGCCGGCGTTCGCCACGCCCAGATGGGCCGGCAGGTTACGGGTGCGTGCGGTCACTTCTGCATACACATCCGCCTGTGCGAGATAGTCGATCACAGCGGCCACGGCCTCGGGGTGTTCGGTCTGGCTGAAGCCAACGATACCCGCGCCACCCGGCATACCGGAACAGGCGCCAGCGGGGCCACAGGGGCTGCCGACAACCTGCCAGTCGAAGAAGTCACCAACCTGTTCGTCCATACGGCCGACCTGCCAGGAGCCGGAGTAGTAGAACACCAGCTCGCCATTGATGAATTCCTGTGCCGCGTCGCGATAGGTGGCACCACCCTGTCCGGCCCACACGTCGCGCGCGATGGTGCCGTCGTTGTGCCAATCCACGAACTGCTGAGCGAAGGCAGTAAAGCCGTCGTCGACAAGGCGGCCATTGCCATCTTCGTCAAACAGCTGTGCGCCATAGGAAATCGCGGGGCCTGCCACACGGTGGCCGGACCGGTCGATCGCCATCGGGAAGTCGGCATCGGTTGCCTCTGCAACGGCCCGCGCAGCTGCGGCCCATTCATCCCAGGTCGCGTCATTTGCGGGCATCTCAATGCCTGCCTGCTCAAAGAGCGAGGCGTTGACGAATGCACCGGTGATCGTCAGCTGGCTGTGCATACCATAGATGCCGTCGCCGCCTGCCGTACCGCGATACCAGCCGAGCGTGCCGCCAAAGTTGGATTCCCAGTAATCACGATCCACATAGGGCGCGAGGTCGAGATAGTATTCGTTCAGACCACCAAGGTCGGTGACCTTCGCGATGTCAGGCCCGGTGCCTGCTGCCAGCTGCACCGGCAGGTTTTCCAGGATGGCCTGATAGGGCACCACGTCAACAACGACGTCGATGCCGGGGTTTGCGGCCTCAAAGCGGCTCAGCACGTCTTCGTAGACTTCGCATTCATTGCCGTCCGAATAGCACATAAAGCGGACTTCCTGCGCCGCAGCGGCACCTGCCGCCACACCCAGGACTGCCGCCATGGCAGTGGTCATCAAAACGTTCTTCTTCATTTCAGGTTCCTCCCTTTGGTCCTGTTTGGTCTTGGTTAGGTCTGGGCAGATGGCATCCACCCTTGGTAAAGCGCGTCCTCGGCGGTCAGTGGCAGACTCACCGGGGTTCCAGCTTTTGCAGATTGATAGATCGCCGTCACCAGTTCGATGGACCGACGACCATCCATCAACGTCACTTCTTGCCCGCCCTCCCCAGCAAGCGCATCCGCTATGGCATCCAGATAGCCCGCAAAGCCCGCATGTCCGGAGGGCACCTGCGCCAGAACGGTGTCGATTTGATCTTGAGTAACCGGCGCGCGGGCGATGAATTTCCAGGTGTCCTGTGCAGGCGTGTAGGGCGCATCGCCGCTTTCGGCGGTGAACCCCTCGAAACAGAACCGCAGCCGCGTGGTGTCATTCCCAGCCCCGAGCGTGACCGAGCTGGTCGCCAGCGCGCCCGTCGCCATGCGGAAGGACAGGGCCGCGCAATCCTCGGTCTCGATTTCATTTACGCGGGTGTCAGTCATTGCAAAGACTTGCGAAACAGGGCCCATCACATGGCATAGCAAATCATGGGCATGAATGGCGTGACCAAGCAAAGAGCCGCCGGATTCCCCCACCCAAGTGCCGCGCCACGGCACCGCGTAATAGGCGGCGTTCCGGTTCCAGTGCGTTTCCAGAGCTGCGGCATAGGCCCTGCCCGCAAGCCCCGCATGTTCAAGCGCAATCAGTTGTGCGATGGCCTTGCCGAACCGATATTGGAACACCGGGAAGACCAGCTTGCCGGTTCGCTCCGCCACCTCTTGCAGCGCGTCAGCCTCAACCATCGACCGGGCAATCGGCTTTTCGCAGATTGCGTGCTTGCCGGCCTCCAGCACCTTCACCGTCACGGGGAAATGCAGATGCGGTGGCAGGCATATGTCGATCAGGTCGATATGCGGATCGTCAAGAACCGCGTCCAGATCGTCAGAAATCGCGATGTGGGGATCGTTATCGGTGGCCTTTGCCGCCCGCGCCTTGTCCAGATCACACATAACCGCCACGCGGAACCGGTCCGGCAAAGCGCGATAGCCCGCCAAATGCTCGGCCCCGATCCCGGCCCCTATGATCGCGACCCGGATCATCCGCGCGCCTCGGCCATCGCTTGTGCGGTAAGGGACAGTTCGCACACCTTGAAGACATGCGCCTGTGTCATCGCGGTTTCCGTGCGGTTTCGAATGTCCTCGATCAGACGGGCAAAGAACGGCATCCCGGCCCCTGATGCATCAATCTTTTCGCAGCGGTCGCCATTGACCAGAACAAGGTGATCGGTCCCGTCACTGCCAACATCCACGTATTTGCGCAGCTCGATATAGCCCTCTGTCCCCAGGATGGTCAGCCGCCCGTCGCCCCATGTGGGCAGCGCATCGGGCGTGTACCAATCGAGCCGGATGTAGCCATGCCCCTGCGCGCTGCGAAGCGCGATTTCACCGAAATCCTGAAGACCAGGGTCGTCGGGATTGGCGTAATTGGCAACGTTGGCCAAAGTCACTTCGGCTTCTTCCGAGCCGGTGAAGAACAGGAACTGGTCGATCTGGTGACTGCCGATATCGGTGATGATCCCGCCATAGGCGTCGCGATCAAAGAACCAGTCGGGACGCGTATCACGGTTCAGCCGATGCGGGCCGATGCCAAGCGTCTGCACCACTTTGCCAATCGCGCCTTCGGCCACCAGTTCCGCCGCTCGGGTCACGGCGGGCACCTCGAAACGTTCCGAAAAGTCGATAGACCAGATGCGGCCCGTGTCTGCGACACAGGTTTTCAGTGCATCAAGCTGTTCAACCGTTGTGCAGCCCGGCTTGTCGGACAACACGTCCTTACCCGCCTGCATCGCCTTCACGGCCCACCCCGCGCGGTCGCGCGGAATGCCGGACAAAAGGATCAGGTCGATCGTCGGATCGGCCAGCAATTCCTCGCCACTGGCCGCGCGCGGCACATCGGGGAAGCGTTTGACGAAACCCGCTTCGGTATTCGGATGGCCCTCGGTCCACCAACCGACAAAGTCAGCGCCTGCATCGACCATGTTCGCGGCCATGCCATACACATGGCGGTGGTCGATGCCGATGGCGGCCATGCGCAGCGGGCGGGTCATGCAGTGATCTCCTGCGGGCGACCGCTTCGGGCAGAAAGGATGATGGCGTCGATCAGGTCATGGGCTGCCAGCGCGGCCTGTCCCGTCACCGCCGGGTCGCGACCTTCGGTCAGCGCGGCGGCGAAATCCTCGATAATGCCTTGATGCCATTCATGGGTGAAGGCCATGGGATCAGCGCCACCACCGGTGCCGGCCGCTTCGCCAAAGACCTGCTCTTGCCCGTCGCGCCACCGGACGGTCAGTTGACCGGATCCAAGATGCAGGCTGGCCTTTTCGAAATGCAGGGTGATGGTTTCGGCCCCGCCGGGGAAGCTGGCAGTGCTGGCCACCAGAGACCCCGCCGCACCGTTCGCGAATTCCAGTCCGGCGACCACGAAATCCTCGGCCTCCATCTCGTGGAACCGGGTCGTTTTGGCCATTGCACGCACCTGACCCACCGGCCCCGCCAGGCTGAGAGCTAGGTCAATCGTATGGATCGCCTGTGAGATCAGAACACCGCCACCGTCGCGCGCATAGGTGCCGCGGCCCGGTTCGTCGTAATAAGCCTGATCCCGCCACCAAGGCACCGCGATTTCCACCAGCCCAAGCGCACCAAGTCCGCCGCCCGCGACCAGTTCCGCCGCCTTTATGGACGCAGCACGCATCCGATGCTGAAAGACGACCCCAAGCCGAACGCCTGCCTCCTGGCAGATTGCCACGACCTGCCGCGCCTCATTCGCATCACGGCCCATGGGTTTTTCCAGCAAAATGTGCTTGCCCGCCTGCGCGAGCGGCCGAATGATTTCGGCCCGCGCATTGGGCGGGGTCAGGACGATGGCAAAATCAACCTCTGTATCAGAGGCAACACTTTGCAGGTCTGTATAGAGCCGAATGGGGTGTCCGGACGCAGCAGCCAGGGCCTCGGCGCGATCGGCGCTGCGCGACTGCACACCATGCAATGCCACACCAGACGCTGCAAGACATGCCGCGACATGGGTGCGGGCCACCATGCCCGCGCCAATCAGAACCGCCTTTTGTGGCAGCGCATCCGCCATCGCGAAAGATCCTTCAACACTCACCGCGCCACTCAGACATACTGGTATACCGGTTGTCAACTTTTTTGCATACCGGTATACAGGCAAAATCGAAGAGACGGATTCCGGAGGCCGAGCGTGAACAAAAAGTCGCCCGTCATTGATGTTTCGGCCCTGCCGGTGACGTCGCTGGACCTGTCGCGCCCTGCGGCAGAACAGATTGCCTCTGCGCTGAAAACCGCCATCCTGAGCACCAGCATAGCGCCCGGTACACTGATCTCTGAAAACGAGGTCGGACAGATTTTCGGCGCCAGTCGCACCCCGGTAAGAGAGGCATTTGCCCAGTTGCGCGACGACGGGTTGATCGTGACTTGGCCAAGCAGGGGCACCTATGTGTCCAAGCTGTCGGAGCACCAGATCCGCAGTGCGCAATTTCTGCGAGAGGCACTGGAGGTCGCGGTCGTTGAGCGGCTGTCCACGCAGGGGATTAGCGATCCGGCTCTTGCCGCGCTGGACGACAACCTTGCGCAGCAGCGCACCGCCGTTGCGAGGGGCGACAAAGCCGCGTTCCAGATGCTCGACGATCGGTTTCATGCGATGCTTGCAGATGCCACCGGGTTCAATCGCATCAGCGGCCTGCTGATCCGGGAAAAGGCCGCGCTGGATCGGCTGCGGGTTTTGTCCCTGAACAACGCCGACCACATGACCCGGCTGCTGACTGAGCATGAGGGCATTCTTGACGCCCTGCGAAACGGTTATTCCGGTCAAGCGCTGGACCGGATGCGACGCCATCTGCGCAATGTGTTGAAAACCCTGTCCGGCCTGATCGAGGCCAACCGGGACTTCTTCGACATATCGGACGGCTAAGCGCATCACACCTGCCCTCTGACAAGCTGTTCCGACAGGAATTGCAGCACCGCCGCGCGCATGTATTGTGTTTCTGCATGGGCGGTTTCCGGCTCTACATGGAACGCCAGGCCCGGCTGACCATCATAGGCCGCTTCCAGATCACTGCGCCCTCGGCTGAACGCCTTCTCTGGCGTCGACCAGTCCCTTAGCCCGACACAGATCTGCAACGCGCGGGGCGCAGACAGCCCGGCAATCTGGCCACTACGCGCAATCGGCAACAGGCCCGGCACGCTCATGTAGATGCCATGCCCGTCATGTGCACCCAGATCCACAAGCGTTTCCAGATCAGCGAAAGAACACAGGGCCGAGGCCGCTCTGACCCGGTCATCCATCGCCGCCAGCCACCACGCAAGCGTACTGCCCATGGAAAAACCAAGCGCCCCAAGCCGGTCGCCCTGCACCGACGGATGATCCGCCAGAAAGCTCAGCCCAGCCATTTGTTCAGCCAGCATCTGACCGAACAGGGTTTCACCTCGCCACAAGGCCGCCTTGGCCCGCTCGGACTCTGACGGCAGCTGTCGCCCGCCGAAACAGGGCATGTCCAGACACAGTGCCGCTACCCCAAGATCGACCAGATCGCCCGCATAAGCCCCTTGCAACGAGGGCCGTCCCTCAACCAACTCTTCCCGACCCATTGTGTAACGATTGCCATGGGCATGGCAGTAGACAAGCGCGGGCACGGGGGCGTGTCCGTCAGGCGGGCGCAGGAAGAAAGCGGGAATGCTTTCCCCCGCCGCTGTTTCAAACAGAAGATCCTCCAGGATCCAGCCGTGACAATCGCGTGTGCCCTGCGATGTCGTCAGACGAAAGCTGGCGCCGGGAAACCCCGCCCCCAGGGCCTTCGTAAGACGGTCGCGCAGGGCGGCCCCTGTCATGCGCTGGCCGCGAACTGGCCGAACTGGCCACCAAAAAACAACAGCGGCATCCCTTGCCGGACCGAAGCTTTCAGCACCCGGCCCACGATGATTGCATGATCGCCGCCATCGTATTCCGCGTAGCGTTCGCATTCGAATCGCGCGAGGCAGCCCTCGAGCAAAGGCACGCCATTTTCGCTGCTCTGCCAATCGGCCTGATCAAACGCATGGGCCGAGGCCGAGAACGCCCGGCACAGATCCATCTGGCTTTCCCCCAGAACATGGATCGCCATATGTTCGGCTTCCTGAAAAAACGGATACCGGCGCGACCCGCGCGATGCTGACCACAACACCAAGGGCGGATCCAGCGACACGGAGGAAAAGCTGTTTGCGGTGATCCCGACGGGGCCTGCATCACTGTTCGTGGTGACAATGGTCACACCGGTGCCGAACCGCGCCAGCGCGCCGCGCAATTCGCGGCCCATGTCGGGACCGGGCCTGAAATGGCTCATGCTGTCTTGCATTGTCATGGAACCTCGCTCCCCATTGCTGCGGTCAGGATCTCGAACCAGGTCTGACGGTCGAGCTCGACCTTTTCCGCGTCCGAGATAGCCCGGATACGCGAAAGATTGTTGGTGCCCATGACCGGGGCCAGCTTGGCCGGATGCGCCAACAGCCACGCCACCGCAACCGCCGTCGCCTCGACGCCCTGTTCAGCGGCCAAGCGGTCCAGCACCACGCGCACGGCCGCGCCCTCATCCGAGAACAGACGCCCGCCGCCAAGCGGTGACCATGCCATCGGGCGGATTGCACGTTCCTGCATCCAAGCGATGTCGCCATCGATGAAGGGGGCGAAGTTCAGAACGCTCGCCTCAATCTGATTGGTGCAAAGCGGTGTCTCCATCGCCGATTGCAGCAGCGTCCAGTCATTCAGTTTGAAGTTTGACACGCCTACGGCGCGCACTTTGCCGGATGCCACCAAAGCATCCAATGCCGCGCCGGTTTCATGGTGGTCCATCAGCGGATCGGGCCGGTGGATCAGCAACAGGTCGATCCGGTCAGTGGCCATGTTGGTCAGCGAGGCCTCCACCGATGCGGTGATATGTGCGGCGGACGTGTCGTAGTATTTTACCCGCTTGTCCGAGTACTTCCCGATCGGCGCGATAATATCGCACTTCGTGACAATCTCGATCCGATCGCGCAAAGCGGGTGCTGCCCGAAGCGCCGCCCCCATCACCGCTTCCGCACCGTAGTCACCATAGATATCGGCCTGATCCATCGTGGTGATGCCCTGATCCAGGCAGGCTTCGATCTTGGCCTGAACATGGGCGGGCGAAGTATCGGCATCATCTGCAACACGCCACATTCCGTAGACGAGGCGGCTGATCTCCAGCTGGTCGGACAGGTTCAGACGATCGGTCATTTGCGCTCTCCCGCGCCAAGGGGTGTCATTGGGGTGTCTGCGGGTACGCGGCCATATTCCTGTGGCAAAGAACATGTCGTCAGATGCGGCATGACCTTCTCACCGAAGATCTTGCATTCTTCCTGGTGTGGGTAGCCGGAGAAGATGAAGGCACGCATACCCATCTTCTTGTAGTCTTCGATCTTGGTCAGAACCTGATCCACCGAGCCTACCAGGGCCGCCCCGCAGCCCGAGCGCGCCCGGCCAACGCCAGTCCACAGGTTGGGCTCGGCAAAGCCGAACTTGTCCGCCAGTTCCCGCGCCTTGGCCTGATGCGCCACACCGAGCGAGATGGAATCATGTGCCCTGTCGCGGATCAGTTTGCCGTATTCGTCATCCAGCTTGCTGACGATGTAGTCAGCATATTCGCGCGCCTCCGCCTCGGTATCACGCACGATCATGTGGACCCGCAGACCATAGTCCAGGGTCCGTCCATAGCGTTCCGCCACCGCGTTCACGGCCTTCATGCGCTCGACCAGGTTTTCCCTGGGCTCGGGCCACATCAGGTAGACGTCGCAATGCTGACCGCACAGTTCCAGCGCGTCGGGGGAATAGCCCCCGAAATACAGAAGCGGGCCGCCTGTCTGATAGGGTTTGGCGGGGTCGGTCGTCACGCCGCTGAAGTTGTAGACCTCACCTTGGTGGTTGATCTCATCCTGCGTCCACGCCTGTTTCAGGATCTCCACCACTTCACGGCTGCGCTGATAGCGCAGTTTGCTGTCAGCCACTTCACCGGGGAAGTCCGAGCTGATGATGTTGACCGTCAGCCGTCCCTTCAGCATGTGGTCCAGCGTGGCAATGGTGCGCGCCAGCATGATCGGCTGCATCTCACCGCAGCGCACGGCGGCCAGCATGTTGATCCGGTCGGTGATCGGCGCGCAGCCCGCCACAAAGGACAGGGTATCTTGACCCACCTGGTAGGAGGACGGGCAGAGGATGTTGCGAAAGCCCTGGCGCTCTGCCTCTTGCAGGATACCGGAACAATGGTCCCAGCTCGACCGCAGGTCGCCATCAGGCACACCCAGGAACTGGTAATCATCGGAACAGAGAGCCGCGAACCACGAGACCTCTGCCGCGTCGAGATCGGCTGACGTGATGGGAACCACGGTCATGAAAACATTCCTCCCAGATGTGTCATTTTCCACTTGCGTAGCACTCGCCAATGAGTAGATCAATACTGTATCAATTTGCCCTTCGGTGATCCAGATGCCACCAAACCAACCCGGCGGCGCCCTGCCAATCTACCTGCAAATCAGCGAGATGCTGATCCGTGACATCGCAGCGGGGCGATTGTTGGATGGCAGCCGACTGCCCCCTGAAAGGGAAATGGCAAAGTCGCTGGACACCTCGGTCGGAACCCTCAGAAAAGCTTTATCAGAGCTTGAATACCGGGGGCTTTTGGACCGGCGGCAGGGGTCTGGAAATTATATAAGATCAAAGGCAACGCCTGAGGGAATCTACGCACTTTTCCGGCTGGAACTGATCGGCGGCGGTGGCCTGCCTACGGCGTCGGTCCTGGATGTAGCCCGGATGGAAAAGCCCGCCGACCTGCCACCATTCGGTGCATCAATCGAGGCGCACAGGATTCGGCGGATGCGATTCCTTGGGGGAACACCAGCCGCAGTCGAGGAAATCTGGCTTGATTCCAGCTATGCCGAACAGCTGGAACCCGATGATCTGCTGCACTCTCTCTATATGTTCTACCGCGATACGCTCGATCTCTGGATCACCGGCTACGAAGATCAGGTGGGCGTCTCCCCCTGCCCTGATTGGGCCCCTGCGGAATTCGGCCAGCGCCCCGGCATGGCCTGCGGTTTGGTTGAACGCCGAAGCCGTGCTCGCGATGGCAGCGTCGCGGAAGTTTCCCGTAACTGGTTTGACAGCAACGTGGCGCGCTATGTCGCCCGCATGAGGTAACACACACATGACCACCCCCTTGCGATATGGCATCATCGGCTGCGGCATGATGGGCCAGGAACATATCCGCAATATTGCCCTGATCGACGGGGCCGACGTTTTTGCGGTCTATGAACCTGACCGTGCAATGCAGGCTGAATCAGCAAAGCTGGTGCCCGGACTACGGTTTGCAAACAGCATCGCGGAACTATTGGCGATGGAAGAGGTGAACGTTGTTCTCATCGCCTCGCCCAATTTCCGTCATGTGGAGCAGTTGGAGGAGATCGCCAAACTCCGCGCCTTGCCGATACTTGTGGAAAAGCCGCTTTATACCGACCCCGCCGATGCTGTCCGTATCGCGCGATTGCAGGCGGTCTATCCGCATCTCGTGTGGGTGGCGATGGAGTACCGCTACATGCCCCCCATTGCGGCGCTTCTGGAACAGGCCGATGCGGCCACAGGCGGCATTCGTATGCTGACAATCCGCGAACACCGGTTCCCATTCCTGGAAAAGGTCGGCGACTGGAACCGGTTCAACCACAAAACCGGCGGTACTCTGGTAGAGAAGTGCTGTCATTTCTTCGATCTTATGCGGCTGGTGCTGAAATCGGACCCGGTGCGCGTGATGGCATCTGGTGGGCAATCGGTGAACCATCTGGACGAGCGCTACGGCGGCCAAACGCCCGATATCTGGGACAACGCTTATGTGATCGTCGATTTTGCGAATGGCGCGCGGGCAATGCTGGAGCTGTGCATGTTCGCGGAAGGCAGCCGCTATCAGGAAGAGATCAGCGCCGTCGGCCCCACCGGCAAGATCGAGGCGCTTGTGCCTGGCCCTGGCCGGTTCTGGCCCGACCACCTCGGCGCGCCGCCGGTGCCCAAGCTGATCGTCAGCCCGCGTGACCCGAAAGGCCCACGGGAACTGGACATCCCCGTCGACCCGGAATTGCTGGAGGCTGGCGATCACAATGGATCGACCTACTACCAACATAAGTATTTTGCGGATGCCGCCCGAACCGGCGGCCAGCCTCACGTGTCGCTGGCTGATGGAGCTTGGGCCGTGCGCATGGGCCTTGCCGCGCAGCAATCTGCGGCAACAGGTCAGGCAGTTCTGCTTTAGGATCAGGGGGCCTGGAAACCAGCTTCGGCCATCAAGCGGTCGGAATTGGTTTCCACGACCTCTTTTAGTTCAGCCATGAAGGCATCCTTGTCCATTCCCGGCTCAATCACAGGCAGGAACTCAACCACCGCGAGGCCTGGCTTGCGCAGGATGCCATGACGGGGCCAGAAGACGCCGACATTTGTGGCGGCCGGTACGCAGGGCTGGCCAGTCTGGTCATAAAGGATGCCAGTCCCGATCTTGTAGGGCCGGTCCGCGCCAGGCGCGACACGGGTGCCCTGCGGATAGATGATCAGCTGGCCGGGTTCCTGCGCCCCCGATTTCACGCCCTCGATCATTTGCTGAATGGCCTGCGCGCGCTTGCCCCGGTCGACAGGGACACAACCGATACGCTTGGCATACCAGCCAAGGATCGGTGCAAATCGCAGCACGGATTTCATGATGAACTTGGGGCGCGGCACGGCGGACACGATCAGGATGATGTCGAAAAAGCTCTGATGCTTGGCAGCGATCAGCACTTCATCCGTCGGTGGCTTTCCGCGGATTTCCGATTTAAGCCCGACCATCCAGCTCGCCGTCCAGCGCACCCACCGGCAATAGCTGTGCACCGCCGTAAAGGCCGCACTGCGCTGCACGATGGCCCAAGGGGTGAAGAAGATCGCCATGATGAGCATCATCAGGTACATCTGGCCGATGAAAATCAGCGAGCGAATCCACTGGATCATGGCAGGCTCCTTAGGGTTTTGAAGGCGGCGGCGCGGGTGGCCCAAAAGGCGGTCACGGCCGATAGGAATGGAACGGTCAGCGGCCAGAGCCAGTGCAACCCGGCAAAGCCGAGCCCGGTCAAGAAGCCGCCCTCTTCCTGCGCACTTGGCAGCAGGGCGATAGCAATCATGCCAAGCGCGGTGCCAACGGCAGCCCCGGACAGGGCCCTCAGGGTAAACCGACGCACGAAGGCCCGTGCGATATAATGGTCACGTGCCCCCACCAACCGCAGCACCCGGATCACCTTGACGTTTGCGGCAAGGGCGGACTGCGCCGCCAATGTCACCATGGCAGCAACCGATCCAAGGATCAGCGCCAGCGAAATCCAACCAAGCGAGCGCAACCGTTCCGCAGCGCGCACCAACGGTCTGCGCCAGCGGGTATGGTCATCCAGCACCGCGCCGGGGGCCTCGGCGGCCAACCGAAGGCGCAATCCGTCGGGGTCATAGCCCTGTGCGGTTTCGATCACTTCAACCAGGCGCGGGACCGGCAGGTCCTCCAAAGGCAGGTCGGGGCCAAACCAGGGTTCCAGCAGGTCGCGCTGTTCGTCTTCCGTAAGGGCGCGGGCCGAAGCAACGCCGGGGGTTTGTTCCAGCACTTCCAGCACCGCCCAGATCTGCGCCTCCATCTGTGATGCGGGGGCAGAGATACGAATGGTGGAACTACGCGCCAATGCCTCCGACCAGCGATCGGCCAATCGGCCAGATGCCAGCGACAATGCCAAAGCGAACACCGCCAGAAACGCCATCGCGCCCGAGGTGAACAACGTAAGCCGCACCGAGTGGCCGCGCCGGGGCACCACACGATCGGCTTGCCCATCGCCCTTCAGGATATCGAGAAGACCGGAAAGAACGCTCATAAATCCGCCCCCGCCAGTTGCAAACCACCGCCTGCGATCCGCAGAACCCGCGCCGACACCTGCGCCTTGGCGGCACGGATCAGAGCCAGGTCATGCGTGGCGATAAGAACCGTCTTACCCATGCGATTCAGCTCCACCAGCAGTTGCAGCAAACGCAAGGACATTTCCCAGTCGATATTGCCAGTGGGTTCATCTGCCAGGATCACGTCGGGGTCAGTAATGACGGCGCGGGCCAGCGCCGCGCGCTGCCGTTCCCCGCCGGACAATTCCGGCGGCAGCGCATCCGCCCGCGCCGACAGGCCGACCCATCCCATAAGCTCGGACAGGTTTGCATCCTGCGCCTCGCCGCCTCGGCCGGTAACGGTCAGCGGCAGGGCGATATTTTCCGACAACGACAGGTGATCGAGAAATTCGCAATCCTGGTGCACGACCCCCATGCGCTGACGGGCCTGGGCCACTTCGTCCCGGCTCATGTCTTTGGTATCTTGCCCAAACAGGGTGACACGACCAGAGGTTGCCAACAGGTCCGCATAGCAAAGCTTGAGGAACGTCGTCTTGCCCGCCCCCGAAGGGCCGGTCAAAAAATGGAAAGACCCCGGCGCAAGCCGAAGGCTGATATCCGACAAAAGCGGCCCACCCCCATAGCCATAGGCGGCCTCTTGCAACTCGATCACAGGTCTGCTCCGTCCCTCAGTGCTGAGACCGTCATGCCTCACCCGAGGCTTTCATGCAATCGTAACCCCATGCAATGGCTTGGAATGGCGGATGCCCGTTGCTAGAGTCCGCCCATCCCGCCTGCCGGGCGACGGAACGAGGAACACAATGCGTCTCACATGCCCCAATTGCAGCGCCCGATATGAGGTGGACGACTCTCTGGTGCCTCCAGAGGGCCGGGATGTGCAATGTTCCAACTGCGCGACCACCTGGTTTCAACCCGGTCATCGCGCCCGTGTCGAAGAGCCCGAAGGCGCGCAGACTGCGTCGGCTGCGCCCCGTCGCGACCTGGACCCGGCCTTGCGTGACATCCTGAGGGAAGAACGCGAACGCGAAGAACAATTGCGCCGTGCCGCTGCCCCGGTGCAGGAAGAGCAGGAGGAAATGGCGCTCGACAGCGCACCACCGCCCACCACCCGCACGACCGACGCGAACTTGCCGGAAGAAGAGGATGATGAGGACATCGCCGCCATCCGCGAAATGGTTGCGGCAGATACTGGCCGGCCGGACCGCCGCGGCGCCCGTGATATGTTCCCGGATATCGAGGAAATCAACTCCACCCTTCGCGCCACGACCGACCGCAGCAGCGGCGATCGCGCCACATCGGATATCGACTCCATGGATGTGCGCCCGCGCCGCCGCAGGGGGTTTCGGATTGGATTCATGCTGATGGTGCTGGTGGCCGGTGCCGCAATCGGCGCCTATGCGTTCCAGTCGGAACTCGTGGCGGCGCTGCCGCAGTCTGAACCGTTCCTCACGCCATTTGTGGAACAGATCGATCAGTTGCGTCTTCAGCTGGATGACCTGGTGCAATCGCTGGCCAGCCAACTCGCCAGCAGCGCCGAGAACTGACTTGCATTACTGGGCGGCGAAGCGGTCCAGCAGGCGGCGCAGGTAATCCAGCTCCACATCAGGACGATCCTGTTCCGCCGACCGGCGGCGGATTTCATCAAGCAGTTCGCGCGCCCGGCGGAACGCCTCTTCGCGCTGCTCAAAGCTTTCATCAGAGGCGAATGCACCCGAATTTCCGGCCTGTCGGCCAAGCGGGTCTTCCAGTGGGCGGTTGGCCTGCATATTGCCATCGGCCTGCCCCTGACCGGGATCTTCGCCTTCATCTCCGGCCAAGGCCTCGCTCAGCGCTTCCATGCCTTCACGAAGGGCCTCCATCGCCTCCGACTGGCTGTCCAGCGCTTCCGCCAGGTCGCCGCTTTCCAGCTCTTCGATCGCATCGCGCATCGCGCGGCCCGCATCCTCCAGCTGCTGAAGCGTCTCCTCACCCTCTTCCGTTCCCCGCCCCGGCATGTTCTGAGCCTGCTCACGCAGCTGTTCCAGCAACTGGCGCTGGCGTTCGGCCAGGCTGCCCTCGTCGTTTTCGCCGCCTTGCTGCCCGCCCTGCTGATTGCCGTCCTGCCCCTCTTCCCCCGGCTCGGGGCGCGGGCTGTTGGGGTTGAACCGCTCCTGCAGATCGCGGAACGCTTCATCCGCCAACCCCTGCTGATCACGCAACGTGTCCTGCAAGCCCTCCATCGCCTGCTGGCCGGGGCTGCGCGGTCCGTTGGGATCGTCACCCCCTTGCGTCATCTGCATGTTTTCCATCATCTGACGCAGCGCATCCAGCATCTCTTGCGCTTCGGCCATTCGGCCCTGCTGCATCAATTCCTCGATCCGGCGCATCATCTCTTCCAGATCGTTCATGGACATTTCCATGCCCTCGCCGGACTGATCCGGCTGGTCGGTGCCGTCGCTCGGCTCCATGTTGTCAGCGAGTTCCTGCATATAGTCCTGCATCGCCTCGCGCAGTTCTTGCATGAGCTGCGAAATCTCTTCGTCACTGGCCCCTTGCCGCATCGCTTCGGCCAATCGGTCCTGGGCCCGGCGCAACTGCTCCAGCGCGTCAGAAAGATCACCCTCTTCCAGCGCAATCGCTGCGTCCCAGAGAATTTGCGCAACTTCGTCACGAGTGTCGGCAGAGATCCCATCCACCCCCGCTTCCAGCCGCTGGATGACGGACCTCACCTGCCGATAAACCTCTTCATCCTCGAAAAACTCTTCAGGCCGATGTGTGATCGCACGCAGCAGCTGTGCCACCCGCGGCGCATTTTCCCGCGACCACAGCAGATCGCGTCGCATCTCGATCAGAGCGTTGGCAATCGGATCAAAAAACCGCCGTCCGGGCAGCCGGTCCAGTTCCACGATGCTTTGCCCGGTCTGGCCTGCGTCATCCTCGACATTCAGCTCCAGCCGCACGGGCAGATTGGCGAACGGGTGCTGCGAGAGGTCTTCGATCAGCGCCTCGGAAAACTCCTGCCGCCCGCCACGGAAGGGCAAGGGCAGATCCAGCACAAGCGCCTCTCGCGGCTCTGGATCCACAGTCAGGCCATAGCGGCGGTCGGCGGCCTCGGGCCAAAGCGTCAGGATCGCCTGCCCCCCACGCACGCCATAGTCATCCTCCGCCGAATAGGTCATCTGAAACGCGCCAGGTGGCACGCCTTCCACAGGTTCGGCCAAACTGACAGTAGGCGCGCGGTCGGCCAGCATCACAATTCGCCAGCTGCGCGGGTTGGCACCGCTAATGGACAAATCGCCAGTCTGTTCGACAATGATCTGACGTGACAGGCTGGCGGGATCTGTGGGGGAAATCTCGGCCTGCAAGCTCTGCTCGATCCCGATCTGTTCCGCCTCACCATACAGCCGCAGCGTGATCCGCGACCCGGCGGGCGCTTCGAATTCCTCCACCACGATGTCATTGAGGTAAAGCGATGGCAGCCCGGTATAGAGCGGCGGCTCAACCCAGCCTTCCCAGCTTGGGCCACCCGTTGCGGGCAATTGCGGCGCGCCAGCCATGGCATCACCCACATCGGCAACCCGCCAGATCGTGCCGAACAGCAGCGCCATCGCAAAGGCGGTCGCGGCCATAAAGCGCAAACCGTAAGGGTCGCGGTCATGCAGGTACAGGTTCGGTTCCGGTGCGCGGGCGCGGGCCGCGCGGTCCGCCATGCGACGCTGATGCGCCTGCCAGACGGCCATCGACTGCACATCGCCCGCCCCAATCGCTGCGTGATCCACCAGGGCCGTCAGAGGTCGCCCCGGCATGGTTTGATCCAGACGGTCCATCGCCTCGGCTCGGGACGGCAGGTGGAACTGCCGAAGCCCACGCAACACGGTCCAGATCAGCGCCACAGCAGCAAGCGACAAGCCGCCGATCAGCCAGACAGGCGGCACCGCATCAGCCAAGCCAAAGGCAAGCGCAGCCACGACGGTCAGCAGAATCGTCCATACTGGCCAGAACGCCCGAACAAACCGTTCTGCCCCGATACCAAGGCGGGTCAGCCGAAGCGGCCAGGCCAAGCGATCCAGCGTCGCCTGCGTGATAGGGGTCTTTTCGGTCATGCGACCTTTCGCGTGTTACGCCCCGAAGCGGGGCCAGAGCAGCCTAGAGCCACTCTGGAACGATATCGCGATTTATCATCTCGTCAAACGTCGGACGCGCCCGGATGACAGCGAATTGATCGTCCTTCACCAGAACCTCGGGGATCAACGGCCTTGTGTTGTATTCCGACGACATGACCGCGCCATAGGCGCCTGCCGACCGGAAGGCCACCAGATCGCCCGCGTCAAGCGGTGTCATCTCGCGCCCTTTGGCGAAGGTATCGCCGCTTTCGCAGACCGGGCCGACAATATCGAAGGGCTCGCGCGCGGTTCCCGGTGCGGGTTCCATGACCGGGTCGATATCGTGATAGGCCGAATACATCGACGGTCGGATCAGGTCATTCATCGCCGCATCGAGAATCAGGAAGTTCCGGCCCTCGCCCTCCTTGAGGTAGATCACCGAAGACACCAGAAGCCCGGCATTTCCCGCGATCAGGCGGCCCGGTTCAATCTCGACCTCCACGTCCAGCCCCGCAACAGAACGCTTGATCAGCGCGCCGTAGTCCAGGGGCAAGGGCGGCGCTTCGTTGGAACGGGTGTAGGGAATGCCCAGACCGCCACCAAGATCCAACCGCCGGATATCGTGGCCATCTGCGCGCAGCACGCGCGTCAGTTCCGCCACTTTTTGATAGGCTTGTTCGAACGGTTCCAGTTCCACCAATTGGCTGCCGATATGAACGTCGATCCCGATCACCTCCAACCCAGGCAAGCTAGCGGCCAGCGCATAGACTTCCCGGGCACGGGCAATGGGAATGCCGAACTTGTTCTCAGATTTGCCGGTCGCAATTTTTTCATGGGTCCGCGCGTCGACATCGGGGTTCACACGGATGGTCACCGGGGCCGTTGCGCCCATAGAAGAGGCGACTTCCGACAGAACCGCCATTTCCGGCTCGCTCTCGATGTTGAACTGGCGAATACCGCCCTCCAACGCCAGGCGCATTTCGTCTCGCGTTTTGCCAACACCGGAAAAGACGATGCGCTCACCCGGCACACCGGCCGCTTTGGCCCGTGCGTATTCACCGCCCGACACAACGTCCATCCCCGCCCCAAGCCCGGCCAGAACCTTCAGCACCGCCTGGTTGGAATTGGCCTTCATCGCGTAGCAGACCATGTTCGGCACGCCATCCAGCGCGTCCTTGAACAGCTGGTAGTGCCGGGTCAGCGTGGCCGTTGAATAGACATAGAAGGGTGTACCGACGGCCGCCGCGATCTCTGGCAAGGGCACATCTTCGGCATGTAGGATGCCATCGCGATACAGGAAGTGATCCATCTGGGTCGACCTTTCGGGGAAACGCGGGGCGCAGGTAGCACCTGACGAGGAAAATTCAAAGAGATACTCGACTTGTTCTGACGTCGCGCCTAGCTCTTGTCGCAACGATGTCTCATCCGCAGGAGGGAAGTGCGATGACCGTGAAGGCAATGGTGATCGAGGAGCATGGCGGTCCAGAGAAGTTTAAGCTGGTCGATCTGGATCTCGGGCAGCCGGGACCGGGGCAAGTGCTGATCCGGCACAAGGCCGTGGGACTGAACTTCATCGACGTCTATCAGCGCACCGGGCTTTACCCGATGCAACTTCCCCATGCGCTTGGCATGGAAGCGGCAGGGGTGATCGAAGCCGTGGGCGACGGCGTGACGCATCTGAAAGCGGGCGACCGGGCCGCCTATGCCGCGCAGCCCCCCGGCGCCTATACCGAGGCGCGTGTGATGCCCGCCGCGCAGGTCTGCCCCCTGCCTGACGCGATTTCGTTTGAAGAGGGCGCGGCGATGATGCTGAAGGGGCTGACCGTCCAGTACCTCTTCCGCCGCACCACTCCGATCCTGCCGGGCGACACGGTTCTGTTTCACGCCGCTGCCGGGGGTGTGGGGCTGATCGCCTGCCAATGGGCGCGGTCCGAAGGCATTCGCCTGATCGGCACCGCCGGAACCGATGAGAAGTGTCAGCTGGCGCTGGATCATGGCGCATCGGAGTGCATCAATTACCGCACCGAGGATTGGGTCACCCGGGTGAAGGAACTGACCGGTGGCGCGGGCGTCGATGTGGTTATGGACGCCGTAGGGGCCGACACGTTCGAGGGCTCGCTCGACAGCCTCAGGCCGCTCGGGATGATGATCTCGTTCGGCAATGCGTCTGGTCCGGTGCCGCCGTTTTCCGTGGGCATTCTCGGTCAAAAGGGATCGCTCAAGATCACACGGCCGACCCTGTTTACGCATATCGCGGATGGCGCCACCTGCCAGGAAATGGCCCGTGACCTGTTTGAAAAGGTGGTTGCCGGCGATGTGAAGATCCGCATTGCTCAACGGTTTCCACTGGAAGAAGTGGGCGAAGCGCACCGCACTCTGGAGGCGCGCAAGACCACCGGATCAACAATCCTGACGCTTTGAATACCGCGCGGGGAAGGCGCTTCGAAGCGCCTTTTCCCGGCCCGCGCGTGACTGGCCGGACGCGCAATCCGATCGGGGTGGCTGGAGTTTTTCCAAGACGAAGCCGGCAGCGCGCTGCAACCTTGATCCGGGGCTAACGACGCAACGCCAGGTAGAGCGGTAAGCCGCAACTGACCCCGATGCAGAACGTGGCCGGGATTGCGGCAAGACCCCACCAGTTTCGGTCGCGCACCGTTTCAATCAGCACCCAGATCGTCAGTGCCAGTGCGGCAATGGTCAGATCCCAAACCAACCCTGAGGTGGCGGAATTCGCGTGCCAGACATCTACCATGCCCATGATGGAAAAGCCGTTCTCGCGAAACCATGCCAGGAAATAGCGCATCGGCAGCACGGTCCCGAGAATCGCAAGTGCGAGGAACATTAGGCGTGTGGGGGTCATAGCGTCTTCCTTCGTTTGGTGGGCGGCGACCAATGGGCGACGAAACATAGTTAGTCTGCGTCGCCAAAAGGCAAAGTGATGTTGCGTCGCAATTGACGCGGCAGGCAGGCCGCGTTACCCCGTCTCGAACCGAAATTCTTGGCGCTCTTGGGGGGCGCCGAACCAGAGGGAATTCAGGAATGTCCGAGATCGAACGCGAGTCGATGGAATATGACGTCGTGATCGTAGGGGCGGGGCCTGCCGGTCTGTCTGCTGCGATTCGTCTGAAGCAGCTTGATGCCGACCTGAGCGTGGTTGTGCTTGAAAAGGGATCCGAGGTTGGGGCGCATATTCTGTCCGGGGCAGTTCTGGACCCCTGTGGGCTCGATGCGCTGATCCCCGACTGGAAGGAAAAAGGCGCGCCGCTGAACACGCCCGTCAAGGAAGACAACTTCTATGTCCTCGGTCCGGCGGGTCAGCTGCGGGTTCCGAACTTCCCGATGCCGCCCTTGATGAACAACCACGGCAATTACATCGTCTCCATGGGCAATGTCTGCCGCTGGATGGCCGGGCAAGCCGAGGAAATGGGCGTCGAGATTTTCCCGGGGATGGCCTGTTCCGAGCTGGTTTATGGCGACAATGGCGAGGTGAAGGGCGTTGTTGCCGGCGTCTTCGGGCTGGAGCCCGATTGCAGCATTGGTGAGAACACCGAGCCGGGGATGGAGCTGCACGGTAAGTACGTGTTCCTGTCTGAAGGCGTGCGCGGCTCGCTGGCAAAGGAAGTTATCGAAAAATACGACCTCTCGCACGGGCACGAGCCGCAGAAATTCGGCCTGGGCATGAAAGAGATCTGGGAAATCGACCCCGCAAAGCATCGCGAGGGCACAGTCACCCACACCATGGGCTGGCCACTGGGTTCGAACGCGGGCGGTGGCTCGTTCATCTACCACCTCGAAAACAACCAGGTCTATGTGGGCTTCGTGGTGCACCTGAACTACAAGAACCCGCACCTGTTCCCCTACATGGAATTCCAGCGCTTCAAGCATCACCCGATGGTGGCCGAGCTGCTGGAAGGCGGCAAGCGCATCGCCTATGGCGCCCGGGCGATTTCCGAAGGTGGCTATCAGTCGATGCCGAAGATGGTCTTCCCCGGCGGTGCGCTTCTTGGCTGTTCCGTCGGCATGGTCAACGTGCCGCGCATCAAGGGCAACCACAACGCCATGCTGTCGGGTAAGGCTGCCGCAGAAGCAGCCTACGAGGCGATCAGCGCGGGTCGGTCCTCGGATGAGCTGACCAGCTACGATACCGAGGTGCGCAATGGCGCCATCGGCAAGGATCTTAAGCGCGTGCGCAATGTCAAACCGATGTGGTCGAAATGGGGTCTCACTGCCTCGCTCGCCTTTGGCGGGCTGGATATGTGGACGAACAACCTCTTTGGCTTTTCGTTCTTCGGCACACTCAAGCACGGCAAGACAGATGCTGCGGCGACCGAGGAAGCCAGCAAGCACAAGCCGATCGACTACCCCAAGCCCGACGGCAAGATCAGCTTTGATCGGCTGACCAATGTCAGCTTCTCGATGACCAACCACGAAGAAAGCCAGCCCGCACACCTGCACTTGAAAGACGCAAGCGTGCCGATCTCGGTCAACCTGCCCAAATTCGCAGAACCGGCGCAGCGCTATTGCCCGGCGGGCGTGTACGAGGTGGTTGAGAAGGACGGCAAGCCGGACTTCGTGATCAACTTCCAGAACTGCGTGCACTGCAAAACCTGCGACATCAAAGACCCCAGCCAGAACATCAACTGGGTCACGCCGCAGGGCGGGGATGGTCCGAACTACCCCAATATGTGATACCTCGACAGCGGCCCTTCGGGGCCGCCGTTCTTTTTAGCGGGGCGCGCGCGGAATGCTTTCTATTCCGATCAGCTGGTTGATATCCATTCTGGCGCTTATCGCGGCCGCAATGCTTGTGCAGGCAAGCGCGCTGCCGAAACAGGCCCGCGCGGGGTTTCTCGGATTTCTGAGCGCCCTGGCGATGGTCGGGCTGTTGATCGGACTGCGACTGCAATTTGGCTGGAGCGGCGCGGCGCGGGTTCAGCCCTTTGTGGCCATTCTGCTTGGACCAACCGCCTATCTCGGCTTTCGCGCACTTGTTCAGGACGATGAAGGCCTGCTCGTGCTGAGGCGGCACGCTGCAGCAATGCTGGTGGCGATGGCATTTATGCTGCTGCCGGTGCCCTATGCACCAGACGTTATCATCCTGGTCTACGCCTGCACCTACCTGTTCCTGCTGACACGGTTTTTGCGGTATGACAGCGACCGGTTCGCACATGTGCCAGACCCGTCAATGTTACTTGTGCGGGCTGCACTGATTGCGGTCGTCATGTTGCTTGGGCTGGTGATCCTGGCTGACGGATTGATCACGATAGCGGCTTTGACCATGGGCGATGCGCGGGTGGCACAGGTGCTGTCAGGGGCATCAGGGGCCTTGGCAGCGTTCATCTTTCTGGCGCTTCTGGTTGCAATCCCCCTGGTGTTGAACAGCACCCGACCCATCGTGGCAGAGCAAACAGACACACCGCCCGCCACCGAAGAGGATCGGGCGCTGGTGTCCCGGCTTGATTCCATGTTGACCGAAAGCGGCCTCTACCGTGACAGCAACCTGACCCTTGCGCGGATAGCCCGCCGGCTTGGGCAACCGGCCCGCGATGTGTCGGGCGCGGTCAACCGGGTGACGGGGCAAAACGTGTCGCGTCATATCAACGGTTTTCGGGTTCGGCACGCCCAACATCTTTTGGAAACGGGCGATCTGCCGGTGACCGAGGTCATGCTGGATTGCGGTTTCATCAGCAAATCCAGCTTCAATGCGGAATTCCGCAGGATCACCGGCGCGACACCCACGGCTTACAGGGCGTCCACGAGGGGCTGATCTGCCAGCTGATCCAACGGCTCGCAACTTGACGGCACCGATCTGGGACCAAAGATCTCAGCCCATATGTTCAGGCCGGGGTTCAGCACGAAACCGAAGCTTTCTTCGATCCCGGACAAGATCCGAATGTCGGAGTTGCTGGTGGACTCTGTGCCGACTGCAAACATGTCGCTGACGATGTCCTGGCCGTTGACCATCGCACGCACCAGCGCCGGCTCCAGCAGAGCCAGCCGCACCAGACCGGTCGGATGGCGCGTCGGTGCGCGCCCGCCGAAATCCCCTGCGACGAAGCGCAGCGGGATAGTGATGCACCTGTCACGCTCTGACAGTCGCAAGGTGGCTTGCCCCCGCCCTGCCATGCCGCGCAGTTGCAGCAATGTGCCGGTGTGGACCTGTTCAATCTCGACCAGTCCAATGACCGGACGGTCCGTGAATTCTTGCGCGACAACCGGATGTGGCACCGCAAGCCCCACCAGGATTGCAAACGCCGTCAGTATAGATTTTGGATCGTATCTCATTTTGGGGCCCCTCTCTTGGGTCTGGTGCCGCACCACGGCGGGCGGCCTGACCCCCAGGTGCCCCCAAGGTCTCCGGCTTTGCGCCCGAGATCATGTTTCGCTACGTGCTAAATCGCGATTTGATACGTGATGCGGGTCGGGGCAGGATCACTTCTTCTTCAACGAGGCGGAAAACGACTGTGTCTTTCCTCGCCCCGCATTGCGTCTGGAAGATCGCGCACCTACTCTCTGACCTGGATTGAGCAGGAGATTTCGATGCAAACCTTTCCACGCCTGGCGCTGATCCTTAGCCTTGGCCTGTCTGCCCCCGTGATGGCCCAGAATACCTTCGCGTTGGAGCCAGGGCTTGCAGGGGCATATTTGGCAGCCCGCAGCGCGGCGATGTCCGGTGACCATCGGGAAGCTGCCATTCAGTTTCAGCGCGTCTTACGCGCAGATCCCGATAATCAGGCGATCCTGGCCGATGCTATGCTGGCACTTGCAGCAATCGGCGATTGGGACCAGGCGGCGGTCTATGCAGTCCAGATCCCCGAAAGCTCGCTCGACCGGGACTTTGCCAATCTGATCGAGCAAGTTGCACGCATCCGCGCAGGCGATATGGCGGGTGCCACAGCCGCCGCGATTGCTCAGACCGGGGCAGGTCCATTGATCGACCCGCTGCTTGAGGGATGGCTGTACCTTGCCGAAGGCGATATGAGCCGCGCAAGCACCACCTTTGAAACCATGATCGACACAAACAGCCCGCTGGCGGGGCTGGTGCCTTATCAATATGCCTTGGCACGTGCGTCTGTCGGTGATTTCGAAGGGGCCGAGGCCATCTTTTCAGGCGAAGTCTATGGTCCCATTCAGGTTAGCAGCCGTGGCGTTCAGGCCCATGCACAGATCCTCGTGCAGCTTGACCGGACCGAGGATGCGCTGGATCTGCTGGCCCTGGCGCTTAGCCAAAATGCCGATGAGACACTGTTCACCCTGCGCGATGAAATCGAGGCTGATCCGACAAGGCCCTATGACTTCATCATCACGCCAGAAGAAGGCATGGCCGAGGTCTTCTTTTCGCTCGCCCGCGCTTTGGGCACAGATGCTGGCACGACCCTGCCGCTGGTGTACGCCCGTGCTGCCCATGCGGTAGACCCCGGCCACATTCATTCCGTGCTTTTGGCAGCCGACATCCTGTCAGATGCCGAACAATATGGAATGGCAGAAGACACCTATGAGCTGGTCCCGCGCGAAAGCCCGCTTTTCGTTCAGGCCGAGATGGGCCGGTCAGAGGCGCTGTTCCAGCAAGGTCGTGAAGATGCTGCCATCGAGGTTCTAAGCGCCCTTGCCCGCGACTATGACAATCTGGCAGCGGTTCACACCGCGCTTGGCGATGCCCTGCGGCGAGAAGAGCGGTTCGTGGAGGCCATCGACGCCTACAGCAACGCCGTCGATCTGGTTGAGCTTGACCAGCGGCGCTACTGGTTCCTGCTCTACGCCCGCGCCATAAGCTATGAACGATCCGACATGTGGGAAGAAGCAGAGGCCGATTTCCGCGCTGCATTGGAGCTGTCGCCAGAGCAACCGAATGTTCTGAACTACCTTGGCTATTCGCTGGTTGAGCAGAACCGCAATCTGGATGAAGCGCTCGACATGATCCAGCGGGCCGTCGCAGGGCAGCCTGAAAGTGGCTATATCGTCGACTCGCTCGGTTGGGTTCTCTACCGGCTTGGCCGATTTGAAGAGGCTGTGGCCCCCATGGAACGCGCCGTAGAGCTGCTGCCGAACGATTCCATCGTCAATGATCACCTTGGCGATGTCTATTGGATGGTGGGCCGCTTCCGCGAGGCGGAATTCCAATGGAGCCGCGCCTTGTCCTTCGACCCGGAACCGGAAGAAGCCGAGCGCATCCGGATGAAGCTGGAACTTGGGCTAGACGCCGTTTTGGCAAGAGAGGCCGAGACCAGCCAGTGATCCGCGTAAGCGCACCTGCGAAACTCAACCTCGCGCTGCATGTCACAGGCCAGCGGGCAGACGGGTATCACCTGCTGGACTCGCTCGTGGTCTTTGCAGTGCTTGGTGACGGTCTGTCCATTGCCCCGGCACCAAAGCTGTCATTGGCGGTTACCGGGCCAATGGCCGATGGCGTGCCGACCGGGCCGGACAACCTAATTCTGCGCGCTGCCGCGCTTTTGTCCCCCGATCTCACCGCAGCGATAACGCTGGACAAGCACCTTCCACACGCGGCCGGGCTTGGTGGTGGATCGGCGGATGCGGCGGCCGCTTTGCGCGGGTTGGCGCGGCTTTTGGGATGCGCCCTGCCGGACATGCCTTCGGTGCTGACATTGGGGGCGGATGTGCCGGTCTGCCTGTCATCGAGCCCGCAGCGGATGCAA
The DNA here is from genome assembly GCF_050896395.1 of Nioella aestuarii. Taxonomy (NCBI): domain Bacteria; kingdom Pseudomonadati; phylum Pseudomonadota; class Alphaproteobacteria; order Rhodobacterales; family Paracoccaceae; genus Nioella; species Nioella aestuarii. The sequence goes on from NZ_JBPBBA010000002.1 coordinate 194,091, forward strand.
GGCATAGGAGAGGTCCTGTCGCCCCTTCCCCCATTGCCCCCGCTTTGGGCCGTTCTGGTAAATCCGCGCGTTGCGGTGCCCACGGGGGCGGTGTTCAACGGGTTGGCCAGCAAGCGTAACCCAGCCATGACCGCCCCGCACTGGACCGGGTTTGATGACTTCATCCGTTGGCTTTCGGAACAGCGAAACGATCTGGAGCCTCCGGCCCTGACGCTCGCACCGGAAATCGGGCAGACGCTGGCTGCATTGCAGGACAGTGGGGCAGCCTTGTCCAGAATGAGCGGATCGGGCGCCACCTGTTTCGGCTTGTACCAATCCGCCGCTCAGGCAGCAGACGCAGCACGAAGGATCGCCGATACGCAGCCCGGCTGGTGGGTTCAGGACACGGAAATTCAGACGGGCTGACCCCGCTTCAGTTGACCCGTTCCACGACGAAATCGGCCAGATCAGCCAGCATGTCGCGCAGGGGATGCGCGGGCATTTCTTCGATCGCTGCCTTCGCCTGATCACGGTATCTCAGCGCTTCGATCCGTGTCTCTTCGAGCGTGCCATGCTTGCGCAGCAACGCCAGGGCAGTATCCAGGTCGCTCTCTTCCTGACGGCCTTTTTCGATGGTCCGCTTCCAAAAGGCGCGTTCTTCGTCGCTTGCCTTGGCAATCGCCTTGATCATCGGCAGGGTCAATTTCCGTTCGCGGAAATCGTCACCGATGTTCTTGCCAAGCGCGCCCGAGGTGCCGCCGAAATCAAGCAGGTCGTCGACGATCTGAAAGCTCATGCCAAGCGCATCGCCATAGCGCGCCAGTGCTGACACATGTGCGTCAGATGCTCCTGCTACAACACCACCCACTTCGGTCGCGGCCTCGAACAGCGCCGCCGTTTTACCTCGAATGACAAGGCGATAGGTGTCCTCATCCGTCGCCAGGTTCTGTGCGGCGGTCATTTGCAGCACTTCGCCCTCTGCAATCGTGGCGGATGCGTTTGCCAGAATATCCAGCACCCTCAGAGACCCGCATTCCACCATCAGCTGGAAGGAGCGCGAGAACAGATAGTCCCCCACCAGAACCGAGGATTTGTTGTCCCACAGCAGGTTCGCAGTGGGCCGCCCGCGCCGCTGTTCACTTTCGTCGACCACGTCGTCATGCAGCAGGGTCGCTGTGTGGATGAACTCCACCGTTGCCGCCAGTTTCTGGTGATCGGTGCCGCCATAGCCACATAGACGTGCCGCCGCGAGCGTCATAAGAGGCCGGATGCGCTTGCCGCCTGCCTCAACCAGATGCTGGGTCACTTCGGGAATGCGGGGGGCATGGTCAGAGGCCATCCGCGTTCGGATCAGCGTATTCACCGCCGCCATATCCTCGGCCAGATAATCGCGCAAACGGTCATGCGGCTTTGTGGCAGCTTCTGCGAGGGTCATCCGGCGGTCTTCCTTCTCTCGACATTTGGGCGTCGTGGGCTTATCTGCCCTACCATGAAAGAACTTCTGCGCAGCACCGATCCGACCGTTATCGCCTTCGCCTCGGCACTTCTATCGGGCGAGGATATAGAGGTGTTCGTTATGGACGTCCATATGAGCGTGCTGGAAGGGTCTATCGGCGTATTGCCGCGCCGGATGATGGTACGCGACGATGACCACGCTGCGGCCGAACGCGTTATCCGCGACAATGGCATCTCGACCGGACGCGACTGAATGGGGTTCGCCGAGGCGGAACTGACCCGCGACGCCTTTCTGGGCGGTCGCGTCCACGCCTGGCAACCGCGCCACGGTTATCGCGCCGCAACCGATCCCGTATTACTGGCAGCAGCGGTTGAAGCCAGCGCCGGGCATAGCGTGCTTGAATTGGGATGCGGGGCGGGTGTTGCATCGCTTTGCCTGTCCGCCCGCGTTCCCGACCTGCGGCTGACCGGGATCGAGCGGCAGGCAGCCTATGCGGATCTGGCCCGCCGCAACCTTGGCCCCGATGCACGCATTGTAACTGCTGATCTGGCAGACCTTCCCGCCGATCTTAAGCAGGACAGGTTCGACCACGTCATCGCCAACCCACCCTATTATCCGGCGGGCGGTGGCACCTCGGCCCGCAATGCCGGACGGGAAGCTGCGCTGCGCGAGAACACCCCTCTTGAGATGTGGGTCGACATCGCCGCCCGCAGGCTGGCCCCTAAGGGCTGGCTGACGATCATCCAGTCAGCGGACAGGGTGCCCGATCTGATGGCCGCGATTGCTACGCGTCTTGGCTCTGTCACCTTACGTCCGCTTGCTGCACGCGAGGGGCGCAACGCGGGCCGGGTGCTGCTGAAAGCCCGTAAAGGCGGTCGCGCGCCCTTTACTCTGTTGCCGCCGTTGATCCTGCATACTGGCCCGGACCACCGCGCCGATGGGGATGATTTCAGCCCTGTGGCCCGCGCGATCCTGCGCGAGGCGGCCCCGCTCCCTTGGATCTGATCGGCGGATCATCGCGGATTTCCGACAATTTCAAGTAAGCTTTGCGTGACACGACTCGCGACCTGTGCTTGGCTTGTCATGCTAGTGTTACACATCAGAGAGGAGAACATTGAATGTCGGTTGGCGCTCATCTTCAGGAACTCAGGAAGAAACACGAAACCCTCTCGCGCAAAGTCGAAGAATACCAACGAAGCCCCGGCACCAGTGATATCGACATCCAGGCACTGAAAAAGCAAAAGCTTCGCATCAAGGAAGAGATCTCTCGGCTCGACGGCTGAAGCAGCGACCGGCGGATGAGATCACTCAAGCGGTTACGTCCGCCGCACTGACAAGAATTCGACCTTCGTTCAGAACGTCCATATCCTTCGCCTGTTCGAGAACCCAGGCAAGGAACGCCTTGATTTGGGGTTTTTCTTCGGAGCCCTTTGGACAAACGAACCGGAAATGAGAGCCGGTGGTCAGCGCAATGGGGAACGGCGCTATCAGCCGTCCCTCTCTCAGGTCTCGTTCTGAAAGGCAAATTCGCCCCAGCACGACACCTGCGCCGGTTGCCGCCGCGTCTATCGCGTGATCTGGGTGGCTGAACCGAAGCCCGCCCCTAGGTGGCGGCCCCAATCCGGCAGCCTTGAACCAGACCGGCCAGTTTGCCTCGGCCGATATATCTGTCACGTCATCCATGTGCAGCAAGGTGGCACTTGCCAGATCGGCAGGTTTCCGAATCCGTTCAGCCAGCTTCGGGGACATCATCGGCGTCACCCAGTCCCGCAGAACCGTTCTTGAGAACAGCCCCTCGTCACTGCCCTTGCCAAAGCGGATTGCGACATCAACCTCGTCCCTGTCGAAGTCCATAAGCTTAAGCGAGGCAGAGAAGCGCAGTTCGATTTCCGGATGGGCGGCAGCGAACTTGAACATGCGTGGCGCAAGCCACTTGGCGGTAATCGCGGGCCCCGCCGTGATGGTGAGCGCCGAGCTGTCCGCGAGCCGCCGTGTCGCCCGCCAAGCGGCCCGAAGCGTTGCAAAACCCTCCTCTGCGCCGGGCGCCAGCGTCTTCCCCGCCTCGGTCAGGTTCACTGAACGGTTCAGCCGGTGAAACAGTGCAGTGCCCAAATGATCTTCAAGCGATTTGATCTGGAAGCTCAGCGCGGCGGGGGTCACGTTTAACTCTTCCGCCGCCTTGGCAAAACTTAAGTGGCGGGCTGCGGCATCAAAGGCGCGCAAGGCGGTGAGCGGGGGAAGACGGTCGATCATAACAGTTAAATAAATCTTATCTGAAGCTCCGTAAAGTCTCGTTTGTGCAAATACTTTTGAGGGGGCATTTTTCTATCAGATCAGATTCTTTGAAAGGAACCTCAAGATGTTTGAAGCAACCACCCAACCCGATATTCGCAACGCATTCGAAGCTGCCCATGACGCAAGGGGCGCTGCGCTCCGCAACATTCTTTCTGCCCTGTTTGGCCGTCAGAACGAAAAAAGCCCCCGCCCCGAAGGGCAAGGGCCTGTTTTCCAGGGGTGCAGTGCTTAGACGAAGAACTGCGCGCCGTTGGCCGAAATGGTCGAGCCGTTGATGAAGCCCGCGTCGTCGGATGCCAGGAACACCACGCAACGCGCGATTTCCTCGGGCTCACCGAGGCGGCCAGCCGGAATTTGCGGGATGATGCGTTCATTCAGCACCTTTTCCGGGATCGCGCGAACCATTTCGGTGCCGATATAGCCGGGGCAGATCGCATTCGCGGTGATGCCCTTGGCGGCGCCTTCCTGAGCCAGCGACTTCACGATACCAAGATCGCCCGCTTTGGTCGCGGCGTAGTTGACCTGACCGGCCTGGCCCTTTTGGCCATTGATCGACGAAATCACGATGACACGGCCAAAGCCCCGGTCACGCATGCCGGGCCAAACCGGACGAACGGTGTTGAACACACCGGTCAGGTTGGTGGCGACAACCTTGTTCCACTGCTCGGGCGTCATCTTGTGAAAGAAACCGTCCCAGGTGATGCCCGCATTGGCGACGACCACATCCACCGGGCCAAGATCAGCCTCGACCTGCGCGATGCCTGCGGCGGACGAGTCGTAATCGGCGACGTCCCATTTATAGGTCTTGATTCCGGTTTCGGCGGTGAAGGCGGCGGCCTTCTCATCGTTGCCGGCATAGGTGGCGGCGACCTCGTAGCCTTCGGCCTTGAGCGCCTTGGAAATAGCTTCTCCGATACCGCGGGTACCGCCGGTGACGAGTGCAACTTTTGCCATGGTCTTCTCCAATCTGGTGTGTTCGGTTGGTAACTCTGTTATTCATTTGCTGCGGGATGCGCAATATTGTTTCGCAATTGTTTTGCCGCAGCTGCGAAGATCCCTGAAAAAAAGGGGCGCCTCCTTGGGCGCCCTCTTATGGATTGTCGCTGATCCGGGGCGCTTACGGACGCTCGACGCAGAGCGCCACGCCCATGCCGCCGCCGATGCAAAGGGTTGCGAGACCCTTCTTGGCATTGCGACGCTGCATTTCGAACAGCAGGGTGTTCAGAACGCGCGCACCAGAGGCGCCGATCGGGTGGCCAATGGCAATGGCGCCGCCGTTCACATTAACGATGGCCGGATCCCAGCCCATGTCCTTGTTGACGGCACAGGCTTGCGCCGCGAAGGCTTCGTTGGCTTCCACGAGGTCGAGATCCTCAACCTTCCAGCCCGCCTTATCCAGCGCCTTGCGGGACGCGTAGATCGGCCCTACGCCCATGATCCGCGGGTCGAGCCCGGCGGTTGCGTAGGAGGCAATGCGCGCCAGGGGTTCGATGCCGCGTTTCTCGGCTTCGTCTGCCGACATCAGCAGGGCACCGGCTGCCCCATCATTCAGGCCAGACGCGTTTGCCGCAGTAACCGAGCCGTCCTTGGTGAAAGCCGGGCGCAGCTTCTGCATTGCCTCCATGGTGGCGCCGTGGCGGATGTATTCGTCGCTGTCCACGGTGATATCGCCCTTGCGGGTCTTGATGGTCACGGGGGTAATCTCATCCGCGAACTTGCCAGCTTTCTGGGCGGCTTCGGCTTTGTTTTGCGAGGCGACGGCAAACTCGTCCTGCATGTCGCGGCTGATCTGCCACTGCTCCGCCACGTTTTCCGCGGTCTGGCCCATGTGATAGCCATTGAAGGCGTCCCACAGACCGTCGCGGATCATGGTGTCGATATATTTCATGTCGCCCATCTTCTGGCCCTGCCGCAGTGCAGCGCAATGGGGCGAAAGAGACATGTTTTCCTGGCCGCCAGCAGCCACAATGGATGCATCGCCAAGCATGATATGTTGCGCAGCCAAAGCCACGGCGCGCAGGCCGGAACCGCAAACCTGGTTGATACCCCAAGCGGCCGCTTCCTGTGGGAAGCCCGCATTGATATGGGCCTGACGGGCGGGATTCTGACCCTGACCGGCGGTCAGGACCTGACCGAGGATCGTTTCAGAAATCTCGGACTTGTCCACGCCCGCACGCTCAACCAAAGCGTTGAGAACAACGACGCCAAGGTCATGGGCAGGGGTGTTGGCGTAAGATCCGAGGAAGCTGCCGACAGCAGTACGAGCGGCAGAGGCGATGACAACATTGGTCATGTCAGGTCCCTTTTCGAGTTCTTCGAGTCATCCGAACGGGCGGGCCCGCATCGGCGCGACGGAAAGGTTGCGGTTACGCAGGGTCATAGTGTCCCTTTGTATACGCCACAACTGACACGGTGTCTCATGCTGCGGTGCAGTTCAACCTTGGATTGACAGGACGCAGGGTCAGGTGCCCGCGACTTCCTTGCCGGTCTTCTCTGACAACCAGGGTGGGGTCAGACTCGGCGCGCCGAAGAAATAGCCCTGGAGACAGTCGATACCCGATTGCGCCAACCATCCGGCTTCCGCCCCGTTTTCGACCGTTTCCGCAACGGTGAACATGTCAAAATGGGTGGCAATGGAAATAAGCGCCTCCATCAGAACCTGATTGTTTGGGTCGCTGTGCACATTGCGCACAAACTGCCCGTCGATCTTGACGATGTCGAAATAGAATTCGCGCAGATAGCGAAAGGCGGTGTAGCCCGCGCCGAAGTCGTCCAGCGCAAAAGCGATGCCTTTGTCCTGAAGGTCAGACATGAAGGTAGTCACCAACTCTGGCATCTGCATGGCAGAGCTTTCCGTGATCTCAAGAATCAATCGTTCAGCGATCTTTGGGTCCGATGACAGGCCCCGAGTGAGAATCTGTTTCCACTTCGGATAACCGATGGACCGCGCAGACATATTGATGGACAGTCGCAAAGCCGGGGTCTGACGCAATGCCCTGAGCCCGGCACGCAAGGCGGCGCAATCAATCTCCCGCCCCAGTTCCTGAGTTTCAACAGCGCCCATGAAATCCTTGGCAGGGATGACCCGCCCGGTTTCGTCCAGGATGCGAATGAGCCCCTCATAGAACGCCACATTCTGCGGATTGGCGGATTGCACGACCGGCTGATAGGCCAGCACCGCATCGCCTCTGTCCAATGCCTCGCGCACCATGGTTATGGTGTTTCGATCACGGTTCTGCACCGCAAAGTCCAATGGGCTTTCCTGCCCGGCATCAACCAGCTTTCGACGTTTGCGGCCCCGCATGGCAGCCTCCTTCAACAGACAGCGCCACCTTGCAGCCGCAACAGTTAAGCCATGGTGAATTTTCGCATTTTGTTCTAATTTGGGGAAAAGCTGATGGACCGCGATTTTCGCAGGGAGGACAAGAAGATGGCTGATGGCCGCTGCACCTGGCCGGGAACGGACCCGCAATATATCGCCTACCATGACGAGGAATGGGGCGTTCCGGAATGGGACAGCCGGGCACTGTTCGAGAAACTGATTCTAGACGGGTTTCAGGCCGGGCTGGCCTGGATCACCATCCTGCGAAAACGCGAGAATTTTCGCGAGGCTTTCGCCGGATTCGACCCGAACGTGATCGCAACATGGGGCGAGCCTGAGGTTCAGGGTTTGCTTCAGAACACTGGGATTATCCGCCACCGCGGCAAGATCGAGGCGACCATCGGCAACGCCCGGGCCTGGCAGCGGATTGAGGCGGAGCAGGGGTTCTCGGATTTCCTGTGGAGCTATGTTGGTGGTTCGCCCATTCAGAACCGCTGGACGGCAATGAACCAGGTCCCGGCCTCAACGCCAACCTCGGAGCGATTGTCGAAGGATCTGAAGAAAGCCGGGTTCAAGTTCTGCGGCCCGACCATCGTGTATGCCTTCATGCAGGCGGTCGGGATGGTGAATGACCATATCGTCAGCTGCCCTTGCCACGCGCGCGTTGCGGACCTGGCGCACAACAGCGACCTCTAGCGCGACAATGGCGCTTCGAAGCGCCATGCCAAGCGCCTTCAAAGGCGCTTACAAGGGCTTTGGAAAGCCCTTCCCCGCGCGGGCTTAGCCGTTTTCGCCAGACATGAGGGCAGTGAGCAGCGCCACGGCTTCTTCACTCGCCCAATGCGCATCGCCCCGAAGGCGCCCGATTTCCTGTCCCTCGGGGTTCAGCAACACGGTGATCGGCAGTCCGAGCACGCCCATCTGGCGCGACATGGTCTGGCGCGGGTCGAGATAGACGGGCAGGTCTGTCACGCCTTCTTCTTCAAAGAAGCGGTTAATCGCCGGGATCGGGTTGCGGCCAGAGGCGACGGTCACGACCACGAAATCCTCCCCCCCCAATTGCTGCTGAAGCGCATTCAGCGACGGCATCTCCTCGCGACAGGGCGCACACCACGTGGCCCAGAAGTTCAGCAGCACGAAGCGGCCTTCGAACGCGGCCAGCGTAAATTCGGTTCCTTCTACATCCGTGAAGCTGACCTCCGGCACATCCTGTGGTTCGTCATGCAGGACCATGGCGCGCATATCGCCTGCCAGCAGGTCTTCCACCCCGTCGGCAGCAACGGCATTTGCACCCAGGCACAAGGCCATGTAGAGCGGGGCAAGTCGGAAAAGACGGAACATTCACTTTCCTCCGGGGTTATACGGATCCATGTCGAACAAAAGCTCGAACGCAATGTGGGGCGGCCGCTTTGCCGCTGGACCGGACGCGATCATGGAGGCGATCAACGCCTCGATCGGGTTCGACAAGCGATTGGCAAAACAGGACATCGATGGGTCTCGCGCTCATGCGGCCATGTTGGCGGCTCAGGGTATCCTCACTGATAGTGATGCAAACGCCATCCGGGAAGGGCTGCTCACGGTCTTGTCAGAGATCGAGGGCGGAACATTCCAGTTTTCCACCGCGCTGGAAGACATCCACATGAACGTGGAATCGCGGCTGAAAGAGATCGTGGGTGAACCCGCTGGCCGGTTGCACACCGCGCGCAGCCGGAATGACCAGGTGGCAACTGATTTCAAACTTTGGGTGCGCGAGCAGATGGATGCTGCCATCGCCGGCTTGACCGCACTGATGCAGGCCCTGATCGGTCAGGCCGAGGCCGGGGCAGATTGGGTCATGCCCGGCTTTACCCATCTGCAAACGGCGCAGCCCGTCACCTGGGGCCACCACATGATGGCCTATGTAGAGATGTTCGCGCGCGATCGCTCTCGTTTTGAAGATGCCCGCAAGCGGATGAACGAATGCCCCCTTGGCGCTGCGGCGCTGGCGGGCACGTCCTTCCCCATTGACCGGCACGCAACGGCGACGGCGCTTGGCTTTGATCGGCCCGCAGCGAACAGTCTCGACGCCGTATCCGACCGTGATTTCGCTCTGGAATTCCTGTCCTCCGCCACGATCTGCGCCGTGCATCTTTCCCGCTTCGCGGAAGAGCTGGTGATCTGGTCTTCGGCCCAGTTCCGGTTTGTGACCCTCTCTGACCGGTTCTCCACCGGCTCCTCGATCATGCCGCAGAAGAAAAACCCAGATGCAGCGGAACTGATCCGTGCCAAGATCGGGCGCATCCTCGGGGCCAATGTGGCGCTGCTGACCGTGATGAAGGGCCTGCCGCTGGCCTATTCGAAAGATATGCAGGAAGACAAGGAACAGGTCTTTGACGCCGCCGACAACCTGGCGCTGGCCCTTGCGGCGATGGAGGGCATGGTGCGCGACATGACCGCCAATGTGGCCAATCTGGAAGCTGCTGCCGGATCGGGCTTCTCGACCGCGACCGACCTTGCCGACTGGCTTGTCCGCGTGCTCGACATGCCGTTCCGCGATGCTCACCACGTGACGGGCGCACTTGTGAAGATGGCCGAGGACAAAGGGTGCGATCTGCCGGACCTGAGCCTCGAGGAGATGCAGTCCGTCAATGGGCAGATCACCGTCGATGTCTATCAAGTTCTGGGGGTGCACAATTCCGTTGCGTCCAGAATGTCCTATGGTGGAACGGCGCCCACACAGGTGCGCGCGCAGATTGCCCGCTGGAAGGAAGCCCTCGCATGACCCGTCTGATCCCCGTGCTGATGATCGCGGCCCTATTGGCCGCCTGTGGTGTCGATGGCCGCCCCACACACCCGGAACCGCGCCCGGCGCCGGGTGTGTCCATTAGCGGGACCGTGGAGATCGGCGTCACTGGCGGCAGCAACTAAGGGTCATCGACGCCCGAAGACGGCAATCGGCTGGCCTCTGGCATTAAACAGGTTAAGCTGGCCGACCGCATCGATGTGATAGCTGCGGACGTCATAGATCGCGTCAAAGGCCGCGTTACCCAGATCGGCACCGTTTCCTGAACAGGCATGGTCACGTCCGGTCAGACCCTGCACGGACAGGCCGCTGCCCGACACCGTGTAGCGCAGCATCCGCAGGGCACATCCATCCGAAAAGACAAGCTCGCCATGCCCGGTCAGGTTCAACTCGATCCGGACCGGTGCACCGGCTTTAGGGGACAGCCACTGGCCCTGCGCATTGCGCGCGGCATGTAGGTCCCAGTTTCCAACGTGGTCGTCGCGCGGCGCCGTGGCCTGCAGCCGCCAGACGCTGTGGGCGTCGGCCTGATCGAACGCTGCACGTAGCCGACCGCTCTGCGCATTGAACCCAACATAGAGGCCGTTGAAGGCGGACCGTAGCAGCACATCCTGCCCGGTCTCGGTGATCTCGAACAAGGCGCGCTGATCAACGCCGCCGGAATGCAGGTCGAGATAGTTCCATTCCGTGTACCCTGCACGCAGATAGGCCCCGCTTGCGGTATGCCGGAGGGCCGCCAGCCCGTTGCCGAACTCAACCACCTCCAGCACCAGCGGACCCGAACCATTATTCAGCGCCGCCAGATAGCCGCTTGGGCCCTCGACAACCGGCACCATGGTCATTCGTGGATGCAGGGTATAGGTCTGGGCCGAGCTTGCGACAGCGGCGAACAGGGTTCCCATCACGGCGAGGGCGGGCAACAGAAAACGTCTCATGGTAATTTCCTTTCAGCGCCCCCGCTTCCATTTGTCGTTGTACCGTCCTGACCGGTTCAATCCGACGCGCAACGAATGGGTGCCACCGGTGCTTCTCTGTCATGAAAATGGGCCCTGCCCACGTGGAATTCCCTCAGAAAGCCGTTGAACTACCCGCTAAGGCCCCATATCGTCCTGACCTTGAGACGCCGCACAAAACAGGGACAGTAGCGTACATCCTATGGACAAATTTCCGATGACCCCTAGGGGCTATGCAGCCCTAGACGCCGAACTGAAGACGCTCAAGACTGTTGAACGTCCGGCCATTATTGCCGCCATCGCCGAGGCACGCGAGCATGGGGACCTATCGGAAAACGCGGAATACCATTCTGCTCGGGAAAAGCAGTCCTTTATCGAAGGCCGCATCAAAGAGCTTGAGGGGCTGATCAGCCTTGCTCAGGTCATTGACCCCAAGACGCTGTCGGGCTCGATCAAGTTCGGCGCGACCGTGGAATTGGTCGACGAAGACACCGAGGAAGAGAAAACCTACCAGATCGTAGGCGAAGCCGAGGCGAATATCGAAAAAGGTCTTCTCAACATCAATTCCCCCCTCGCCCGTGCCTTGATCGGGAAAGAGGAAGGTGACAGTGTTGACGTGAAAACTCCGGGTGGCAGCAAGGATTATGAGATCGTCAAGATCTCCTATATCTAGTATCATCTCGCTGCCTCTACGCGGAACTTGGTGGTTATGGCAGACGACAAGCACCCGACTTCATTGGAACTGGGCATCTACTCGCAGGAACGTGTGACGCCACGGATCACGGCCGTAGAGGTCATGGCTCTGGTCTTGTCGGCGGTGTGGCTGGCGGGGGTGGCTTGGTTCTTCTACGGCACTGACCTGTCGGCCTTTGCGGGGCTTGGCGGCACACCGCTGGAAATCACCATGCTGATGATGGCGATCTTCATGCCGATCGCGCTGATCTGGGTCGCGGCATCCGCTGCCAAGACCGCCAAGATCATGCGCGAGGAATCGGCGCGTATGCAAAGTGCGATCGACGCCATGCGCGCGGCCTATGTGGCGCAGCAGCAGCGTCATTCGGTCGAGATAAAACCGGCGCTCGTTGCCAAACTGACCGAGATCGTTGAGGCACAGCGTGGTGCGGAACCCGCCCAGGCAACTTTCACCAGCCTGCGCAAGCCCACGGAACCCGCAGAAGACCGCGCCGCCGTGGCGCATCCCGCCCCGCAGCCAGAAACGCCGCAACCGAGCTTTGGCTTCGGCACCCCCGCGGAGGCTCTCGACGATCCGATTTCGATAGCCGATTTCATCAAGGCGCTGAATTTCCCCGAGAACGAGCACGACAAGGAAGGCTTCCGCACCCTGCGCCGGGCGCTTCAGGATCCCTCCACCAAAAAGCTCATCCGCGCCAGCCAGGACGCGCTGACACTTCTGTCACAGGACGGCATCTACATGGATGACCTCCGCCCCGACCGCGCCAAGCCCGAGATGTGGCGGCGCTTTGCCAAGGGCGATCGCGGCAAGGCGGTGGCGGCACTTGGCGGCATCCGGGACCGGTCCTCGCTGGCGCTGTCGGCGGGCCGGATGAAACAGGATCCGGTCTTCCGCGACGCGGTCCACCATTTCCTGCGCCAGTTCGACCGCACGCTGGTGGATTTCGAACAGAACGCCACGGACGAAGAGATTGCCCAGATGTCCGAAACCCGCACCGCCCGCGCCTTCATGCTGCTCGGCCGGGTGACGGGGACGTTTGACTAAAGCACCGCGCGCAAGCGGTCTTCGAACCCCAATCCCAATATCCAGCCTTCCTCGGCAGATCGGACCGATAGCATTTCCGTCAAATCAGGCTCGCTCAGCCCTGAAAACGCCCGCGCCATAAGATCCACCTGAACCGCATCTCGAATCTCGCCGGTTTTGGCACAACGAGATTTGACCTCCGTATTCAGCAACGAGGGCCAGATTTCAGCCAGCACAAGCCCGGCTTCCGGGCGCTCATACGGCCAGACGGAAGCCTCGAACCGGCGCCTTAGCCGTGCAAGCACTGGTAGCCCCATCAGAACCTGCGATCCAACGGCACCCGCCCCGGACAGCTGCCAGACGCTGAAGGCTCCCTTCGCAGCCTGCTCCACCTGCCGCAGTTCCTGTGCACCGTGACTATGCCGGTTTCGCCCCTTGCGCGGCAGATCGGGAACATCGGTTTTACTTCCATTGCCCCAGAACGGCCCCACCCCCGGAAACAGGCGGTTCCACACGCCCGCCACCTGCCAGCGGTTGTTGTGCTTCGGCGCGTCCTCGATGCGATCTTCCAACCAGTGCCAGAGCGCGAAAGGATCAGTGCGACCGGTCACATGTGCAGCGATGCCAGCGGGATAGCCGAATGGAAAATCGAACCCAGCCAGCACCCGGCGGCCAGCCGCCTGTTCTGCCTCGAAAACATCCGTCAGCCACGCCTCCGCCGCCGTCCGATTGCGCAGGTAGACGGGGGGCTCCGCCATTCCGTCCCTCGCCAAGCCCACCCATATCGCGTCCTTCTTGGGTTTCGGGCCGCGGTCATTGCCGCCTGACCAGTCAACCATGACAACCGTATCAAATCGCGTCGTCACAACAGCGCCTCAGCACGAGCCAAATCCTCCGGCGTGTTGATGTTGAAGAACGGGTCAACGGAGCCGGGCGGGAACTGCGCCAGCGCGGCCCCGTGTTGTTCTGCCCATAATCCAACCTTTCGCTCTTCGCGTGCCAATGCCGCCCGAAGATCATTTCGCAAACTGACGGACCACAGGCCGAAGGTGGGGTGGCGCACCTCTCGCCCTTCGACAACGCTGCTGGCCAATGCAATCGGCGCACCGCCTTCAGCCGCCAGCAACAAGTGCGGGACGAGGTCTTCGGGAAGGAAAGGCGTGTCGGCGGCGACTGTGACGACGTGATCGGCGCCCCGCGCGGCGGCCCAGTCCATCCCCGCCAACACACCGGCGAGGGGGCCGGGGAAGCCTGCGATCGGATCGGGCAGTACCGACAGGCCGAGATCGGCAAAACGGTCCGGGTCCTCATTCGCGTTCAGCGCAAGGGCCGCAACCTGAGGCTCGATCCGCTCGATCACGCGCGACAGGAGCGAGCGCCCGCCAAGCAGCAAGCGCCCTTTGTCACCGCCGCCCATACGGGTCGCCCGCCCGCCTGCCAGGATCACGCCAACGGGCTGTTTCATTGCCGCCCCACGAATATCACGCTATGGAATAGGTCAGGATCACAGACCATCATTTGCTTCTTCGCTCCGTCCCCGGTAATGGCGGTATCAGGCTCTATCCTAAGGCGCTCTCATGGCAAGCTCCACCTCTGCGTATCTTCGCGGCATCCGCGCCGCCCTGCCCTTCCTTTTGGTCGTGGCCCCCTTCGGGATGCTCTTCGGCGTGGTCGGGACCGAGGCCGGGCTGAACCTTGCCCAGGTCATGGGGTTTTCCGTGGTCATCATCGCGGGCGCGGCCCAGTTCACCGCTGTGCAACTGATGCAGGAACAGGCGCCCACAGTGATCGTTCTGGCCTCGGCCCTGGCCGTGAACCTGCGCATGGCGATGTATGCCGCCAGTCTTGCCCCGCATTTGGGCCCTGCCCCTGGCTGGCAGCGCATTCTGATCGCCTATTTCAACGTCGATGGCACCTATGCGCTGTCCCACATGGAATATGAGGCGAAACCTGCGATGACCCTTTCTGAAAAGGTCGGGTTCTACATGGGTACGGCTTCCGTGATCTGCTTTCCGTGGTACATGGCCACTTGGATCGGCGCTGTTCTTGGCGCTTCGATCCCTGCCGGGCTGTCCATCGACTTTGCCGTGCCGGTGGCCTTCATGTCCTTTTTCGCCCCCGCGCTTCGCACACTGCCGCATGTGGCCGCCGCCATCACCGCGATCATCCTTGCGATCCTTCTTCAAGGGGTGCCCTACAGCCTGTGGATTCTGCTGGCCGGAGCAGGCGGCATGGTCGTCGGGGCAGAGCTGGAACGGAGAATGACGAAATGACCGGCTGGAGCGACGCCACCATCTGGACGATCATCGTGGCCCTCGGCGTGGGCACCTTCACGATCCGGTTTTCCTTCCTGGGCCTTCTGGGCGACCGGGACTTGCCGGACTGGCTGCTGCGCCACCTGCGTTATACCGCTGTGGCGATCCTGCCCGCTTTGGTCACGCCCATGGTGCTGTGGCCAAACGCAACCGGCGGCCAGACGGATCCTGCCCGCCTGACCGCCGCCATTCTTGCCCTGGCTGTGGGCTACTGGACCAAGAACGCCATCGCCACGATTGCCACGGGGCTGACCGCACTCTTTGCCCTTCAAGCGCTTGGGGTTTAGCCCGAGCGAGCCTTCAGCGAGTCGCGGATCTCGATCAGAATATCCAGCTCGCTCGGGCCGGGATCGGCCTCGGGCTCCGGCGCGGCTTCGGCTTCCTTGGCCATCGCCGCCTCTTTGACCTTGTTCAGCGTGCGCACCAGCATGAAGACCACGAAGGCGATGATCAGGAAGTTGATGATCGCCATAATGAAAGCGCCATAGGCGAAGGTTGCGGCCCCCGCCTCTCGTGCGGCTTCCAACGTGGCGTAGTCACCGCCGCCCATTGTGTAGAACAGATTGGAAAAGTCGATCCCGCCGGTGAACAGCCCGATAAACGGCTGGATTAGGTCGTCGACCAACGATTTGACAATCGCGGTAAAGGCCGCGCCAACGATGATCCCGACGGCCATGTCCATGACATTACCGCGGGCAATGAAATCCTTGAACTCCTTGAGCATTTTCCTGCTTCCCTTTGTGCAGTTGCGGAACCTGTGCCCGCCGGTGGAGTATTGTTGACACAATCCTCAGTTCTTTGTCTTGAAAAATCTGGCACGTCCAACTGCCCAATAGGATGCCCATGACGGACCTAACCCAATTCCCGATCACCGCCCGCTGGCCTGCCGCGAGGCCCGACGAGATTCAGCTTTATGCTTTTCCAACACCAAATGGCGTCAAGATTTCCATCGCTTTGGAAGAATTGGCCCTGCCCTACGAGGCGCATAAGGTGACGCTTGCGCCGACGGATGTGAAAAGCCCTGAATTCCTGTCGCTCAATCCCAACGGCAAGATTCCCGCAATCATCGACCCGGACGGCCCGGACGGGCAGCCCATTGGCATTTTCGAAAGCGGAGCGATCTTGATGTATCTGGCTGAAAAGACGGGCAAGCTGATTGGGTCCTCGCCCTTGGAACGGTTGGAGATCCTTCAATGGTTGATGATCCAGATGGGCGGTATCGGCCCGATGTTCGGGCAGCTAGGATTTTTCTATCGCGGCGATGGCAAAGCGGTTGAGGACCGCCGCCCAAAGGATCGCTACATAGCCGAGGTGCGACGGCTTTTGACCGTGGTGGACCAGCGGCTGGAGGGGCGAGCGTGGCTCTGTGGGGACTATTCCATCGCCGACATCGCCACCGGCCCTTGGCTGCGAATTCTCGACATGTATGGTGCGCGAGAGGCCGTAGGTTAGTGGGATTTCCCCAATTGTATTGCCTACCTGGACCGGTTCCTTGCCCGACACGCGGTTCAGGTCGGGCTGGTCACTCCGCCGCGCGACTGATCACGCCTTCCAGCGATAGCCCGTCAGATGTGCGGGTGGCGCCACGCCTGGCAGGTTCCGCGGATCAGCCATGAGTGGCCCGACCCGCGTTTCTACCGGAATGACCCCTGCCCAGATCGGCAACGCATAGTCTTCCTCATCATCCTTGGGCATCCCGGTCCGGATCTTGGCGCTTCCTTCCATGATCTCCATCCCCAGAACGGTCGTCGCCTTCAGCTCCTGCTTGGAATTCGGACGCAAGTCAGCCGAACGTCCCGGCCATAGCCCGTCGATAAAGGCAGACAGCTTCGCTTCTTTCTGATCATCCGGCACTATGAAGGCCGTTCCAAACAGCATGACCGAACGGGTATTGGCAGAATGGTGCATTCCCGACCGCGCCATCACGAACCCGTCCAGGATCGAGACCGTCAGGCACACCTCGGCCCCCTTGCTGGCACGGATCGCCCGGCTGGCGCTGGACCCGTGCCAGTAAACGTGATTGCCCTCTCGCCACTGGAATGTGGGGGTCACATAGGGCAGCCCGTCGATCACATACCCCACGCTGCACATCGGTTGCGCATCGAGAATGGCATTTATGGTCTCGCGGTCGAAATGCCCCCGCTCATGCATGCGACGCAAACGCGTGCGGGGGGTGATGTCCAGTGTCATGGCGCTTCCTTAGGCAATGTCATGCTTGTCAGACGCGGGTTTGCCATGCGATTGGTCTGCTATGAATATCCAATTTGAATAAAGATATGCAGACCAATTTGAACGCGGCCCTGCTGGCCATCAGCCTTGACCGATCCGCGCCCGAGCCGTTGCACCTGCAACTGACCGAGGCGCTGCGCCACCTGATCCTTTCAGGCCAGGCCTTGCCCGGCGCGCGTCTTCCTGCCAGCCGTCAATTGGCAAAGGATCTCTCCGTGTCCCGCCAGACCGCGCTGACCGCCCTGGATCAGCTTGTGGCCGAGGGCTATCTGGACACCCGCCAAGGCGCCGGATGCTTCGTGGCCAGCGACCTGCCACACCTTGCCCCGCCAGCGCCAAGCCTTACCCCACCCCCAGAGCCACCAGTGGCTTATAGGCCGTTCCAGCCCGGCATACCCGACATGACACTGCTGCCCCACGCAACATGGGCTCGTCACCTCGATCGGGCGTGGCGGCATCCGAATCCAGACCTCCTGGCAATGCCCAATCCGCTCGGCTGGCCTGCGCTGCGTGCCGCAATTGCCGCCCATCTCATGGCTTGGCGGGGTATAGATTGCGCGCCCGGCCAGGTGGTGATCACCTCGGGCGCAACAGAAACCTTCGAGTTGCTGGCTCAGGCTTTGCTGCAAACGGGTGACAAGGTACTCGTTGAGCAGCCCGGGTTCGCACCGATGCGCGCCGCCTTGTTACGGGCCGGACTGGTGCCCGTTTCCATGGATCTCGATGAAGACGGTGCTCAACTTGCTGTCGAGTCCAATGCCCGGGCGGTCGTCCTAACGCCCTCCCGCCATTATCCGCTCGGGATGACCATGCCCCTGCCCCGCCGCCTTGCCTTTCTGGAGTGGGCCGCCCGGACCAGCGCCTGGATCATCGAAGACGACTATGACAGCGAGTTCCGATATACAGGCACCCCCCTGCCCGCGCTCATGTCGCTTGGGACGGGCCAGACGATCTATGTTGGCAGCTTCTCCAAGCTGATCTCACCGGCCCTGCGGCTGGCCTATATGGTGCTGCCGCCGTCGCTGGTCGAACCCATCCGCCAGGCGCTTGCGGAAACCGGTCCGCGCGCGTCCCTCGTGCCCCAACCGGCGCTTGCTGCCTTCATGGACAGCGGCGCTTTCGCCACCCATCTCCGACGGATGCGCCGGGTTTATGCGGACCGCCAGAAGGCTTTGCTCCGGTCGCTGTCCCGACATCTGCCAGAGGATGCCCTTATCGCAGAACCGGATCCCTCGGGAATGCATCTTGTCTGCCGCCTTGGGCCTGCCCTTGCCACCATCCGCGACACGGATATCTCGGAAAGGGCCGCCAAGGCAGGGCTGACCGTCCGCGCCCTTTCAGCCTATTGGCCGGATGGCGTTGGACCCACGGGGCTGGTTCTGGGTTACGCGGCCTTTTCCGCAGAGCAGCTGGACGGTGCCGTCCAACGCCTTGCCGCTGTGCTTCACGAAGGCAGCGCCCCGGTCAGTACGTAGCGCAGGATTTCAACCACCTGACGCGGCTCCGAGGTCACGGCCAGTGCCGCTGCATGAACCTCTTTCAGCGCGTGCTGATGTTCAGGCATCGACAGCACGATCACCGACTTGCCAAGCGCCGCCGCATAGCCCGCGTCAAACGCCGCGTTCCACTGCTTGTATTTCTCACCAAAGCGCACGACGACAACATCCGCCTGCTCGATCCCACGCCGTGTGCGGATCGCATTCAGCTTCGCACCCTTGTGGTCATGCCAGAACTTGTCGTTCTCCGCCCCCATGATTGCCACGCCGCAATCATCGCTCGCGTCATGGTCTGTGACCGGAGAAGAGAACACCACATCCAGCCCTTCGGCCCCCGCAACAATCTGCTCGCGCCAATCGGTGTGGATCTCTCCCGACAGGTAAACCTTCAGCATGTCCATTCCCTTCTTCTTGGCTCAATAACTTGAGGTGGGAGCGTTCGCAGGCGCGCTCGAACCAATCGCGCTGCACCTGCACACCCCCCGCGGGTTGACGCGCGGATCGCGCGGCGAAACCGATCAGCCCCGCAGAACCCCGCCAGTGGCTTTCGCAACCTTCTCAACGATCTTGGCCCCAACGGCCTCAATCTCTTCCTCGGTCAGCGTCTTTTCGCGCGGCTGCAACCGGACGCTCAGCGCCACCGATTTCTTGCCCGCACCCATCTGCGCCTCGGCCTTTTCGCCGGCAAACTCGTCGAAGATGCGCACATCCTCGATCAGTTTCTTGTCCGCGCCAGCCGCCGCATTGGCAAGGTTCACCGCCTCGACGCCCGCATCCACCACGAAGGCGAAGTCGCGTTCCACCGCCTGTAGGTCGGCCATATCAAGCGCCCCGCGGCTTGCGCCAGCACTGCGCGGCATCGGAATTTCCTCGGGGAAGAGGGTGAAGGCCATCGCCGGTCCCTTCACATCCATCTCCGACAGGATCTTCGGATGCAGTTCCCCGAACACCCCAAGGGTCTTCTTGGGGCCAAGGCAAATGCGTCCATGACGCCCCGGATGCCACCACGCCTCGCCATCACGCAGGATCTGTACCTTGGCGGGCGCACCCATGGCGGCCAGCACCGCCTCCACATCCGCTTTTACGTCGAACACATCGACGGGGCGGCGGGCCCCATGCGGGTCGCGCGGGCCGCTTTGGCCGATCAGAAGTCCGGCGACCTGCAAATGCTGCTCCGTGGGTTCCCCACCATGGAACGCGGCGCCGACCTCGAACAGGGCCAAATCCATGAATCCTCGTGCCTGATTGCGGGCAGCGGCTTGCAGCAGGCCGGGCAACAGGCCCGGGCGCATATGGCTCATCTCGCTGGAAATGGGATTCTCCAGCATCACGTCATCCGTGCCCCCGCCGAACAAAGCCGCCGAAGCCTTGTCGATGAAGCTGTAGGTCACACATTCGTTGTAGCCGAGCGCGGCAACCGTGCGCCGCGCCGCGCGTTCACGCTGCTGCATCGGCGTCAGAACCGCCTTCGGCACGCCCGGCTTCGGGCGGCGCAGCGGTTGCGGTTCTAGCTTGGTGAGCGATGCAATCCGCGCAACCTCCTCAACCAGATCCGCCTCGCCTTGCACGTCACGCCGCCAGGATGGCACCCAGACCTCCAGCACGTCACCGGACCCGGTGGCCGAGAAGCCAAGTGCCGTCAGGATACGCGCCTGTTCCTCTTTCGGAATCTCCATGCCCACAAGGCTGATCACCCGCGCAGTATCCAGCTTGTAGCTGCGCGCGGTGGTCAGCGCGGCACCGGCTTCGACAACCTCCGATGCCTCGCCGCCGCAGAGATCGAGGATCATCTTCGTCGCCGCTTCCAGCCCCGGCAGGGTGTATTCCGGGTCTACGCCGCGCTCGAACCGGTAGCGCGCGTCGGAATGGATCTTCAGATCGCGGCCCGTATAGGCGGTGCGGATCGGATCCCAATATGCGCTTTCGAGGAAGACGTTCACCGTCTCCTCGGTGCAGCCGGTCGGATCGCCGCCCATGATGCCCGCGATGCTTTCCACCGCCTCGTCATCGGAAATCGCAATCTGACCTGCCGCGAAGGTGTATTCCTTGTCGTCCAGCGCGACCAGCGTCTCGCCACCTTGCGCCTTGTGCACTCGCAGGTTGCCCTTGACCTTGTCGGCGTCGAAGACGTGCAACGGGCGGTTCTGGTCATAGGTGAAGAAGTTGGTCACATCGACCAGCGCCGAAATGGGCCGCAACCCGATGGCGCGCAGGCGGTCCTGAAGCCACTGTGGCGAGGGACCGTTCTTCACACCCTTGATCAAGCGGCCGGTGAAATGCGGGCAATCGTCCAGCGTGTCGGCGTCGATGCCGACCCCGATCGGGCTGGGGAACTGGCCCGGCACGGTCACCTCATCCAGCGGCTTCAGCGTGCCAAGGCCGCGCGCGGCCAGGTCGCGCGCCACGCCGCGCACACCAAGCGCATCCTGACGGTTGGGGGTAATGGCGATCTCGATCACCGGGTCGACCTTCGCCGGGTCGTTCGCGGCCAGCCAATCAACGAAGCGCTCGCCCACCTCGCCCGAAGGCAGTTCGATGATGCCGTCATGCTCGTCGCTGAGCTCCAGCTCGCGTTCCGACGCCATCATGCCATAGCTCTCGATGCCCCGGATCTTGCCGACGCCAATCGTGATATCGAGACCGGGGATATAGCTGCCGGGCTTGGCCAGAACCACGGTGATCCCGGCCCGCGCATTGGGCGCGCCGCAGATGATCTGCATCTCACCTTCGTCGGTCTCCACCTTGCACACGCGCAGCCGGTCGGCCTCCGGGTGCTTCTCGGCATGCATGACCTTTGCCAGGGTAAATTCCTTCAGACGCGAGGCGCGATCCTCGACCCCCTCGACCTCTAGCCCGATGTCGTTCAGCACCTCGCAGATCTCATCCAGCGAGGCATTGGTGTCCAGGTGGTCCTTCAACCAGGAGAGGGTGAATTTCATCGCGTTCGTCCCTTGCGTCTATCCCGCCCGCGCTTAGCGCAGTTGCGGACGGAATGGAAGCGGCGGGCGAAGATTGAACCCTTCGCCGCGCCCGGACGACACATGAGTGATGATGCGGGGGTCGCACCCCAAACTGAAAGGAGCTCTCATGCGCCCCCTTACGTTCCGTGCCGCCGCTTTGGCGGCCCTTCTCGCCGCGCCCGCAGCCCATGCGGACATGGTGATTATCCAGCAGGGCCATTTCCCCGGCCCGTCCGCCTTTGCGCATCCGATGCCGCAAGGGCCAGCCTTCGGCATGGCTGAAGCGTTTATCCGCGACATGGCGGCCAATCGTTTCCCGCAAACGGCCCTTCTTGGCCACCCCCTGCCGGATCACCCGCTGGAACCGCCGGTTCTGGTGGAAGCAACCGAAGCCGATCCGATCCCGTTCGCCGGGGGCTGGACCCTGACCGAAATCATGGATGATGAAGGCGCGCGGCTGTCCTTCGATCCAGAGCTTTTGGCATCGACCGAGTTCAATGTCGATCAGGACGGATCGTTTACCGCCTATGCCGGCTGCAATCGTATGTTCGGTGAACTGACCATGTATGATGGACTGATTGCATCGGCCGAGTATGGCATGACCTTCATGGCCTGCTTCGGCCCCACCGGCGATCTGGAAAACGCCTTCATGCGGGTTCTGGACAGCGCCTCTCTCGTGGCCATTGGTCCGGAGATGTTGCTGCTGCTGGATGGCGAAGGCGACAAGCTGGCCGAGTTCGCTCTGCGCGTAGAAGCGCCCTAAGCGGACAGGCTGTTGAACCAGTTCCGGATTTCGGTGACCCGCTGATCCGGCTGCAAGTCACCGGGCGCGACCCCCAATCGGCGGGCCGCGCCCGCATCCGTTCCGGCCAATCGCAGATCATCGCACAGGGATTGAGGATAGCCACCGATTGCCTCAAGGACGTTCGCCATCGCATGGGGCGTAACCTCTGGGTGATACTGAACACCCCAAAAGCGGGTTGCCCCATCGTCATAGGCGAAAGCCTGCACCGGCGAATGGGCATTCCCAGCCAGCAAAACCGCACGGTCAGGCAATCGCGTCACCTCGTGCAGGTGGATGCAGGGCACCGCATAGACGCTTCGCCGCCCGGTCAGGAAAGGATGTGTCTGACCGGCTTCTGTCAATCGGATGTCGCGCGCGAGTCCATCTTCACGGCCATTGGGGGAAGGCTGCGATGCGCCGCCCAGAACATAGGCGGCCATCTGCATCCCATTGCACGATCCGTAGGAGGGAATATGCGCGGCAAAGACCCGTTCCATCACGGCCCGAAGCGGAGCAGCCTCAGGCGCATCAACGCCCCAAACCACCGCCGATCCCGTGAAAATCGCCCCGTCTGTGCCTTGAAGATCGGCGTCGGTGAACGGGGCGTCATAGGGCGCCACAATCCTGATATCCACAGAACGGTCAATATCTTGCAGCACCGAAGTGAAGTCCGGCGCTGCCGGCTGAAAGCCAATCGGGTTCGATTCGACGATCAGGATTGTGGTCATATCTGCTTATTGCACTTCAGCGCGGATTGAGTAGCTGAGAGGGTAGTCGCAATCGCTCATGGTCACGGTGAATCCGGTCGGAAAATTCGGTCTGTCAAAGCTGACAACAGCGCGACCCCAGTCGAGGCTGGCGAGGCCGCCAGGGCGGGCAAGGGCGGCGTCGCATTCCAGCGGGCCCTGGCCGATGAAATAGCCATGGTGAACACCGCGATCGGTGAAGTTTCCGGCCAGTCCGGGGATCACCAGTTCTGCGGCAGAGCCATCGACATTGGTGAAGCTT
The DNA here is from genome assembly GCF_050896395.1 of Nioella aestuarii. Lineage (NCBI taxonomy): Bacteria > Pseudomonadati > Pseudomonadota > Alphaproteobacteria > Rhodobacterales > Paracoccaceae > Nioella > Nioella aestuarii. The sequence goes on from NZ_JBPBBA010000002.1 coordinate 217,387, forward strand.
AGAATCGCGGAGCCGAAGGCGTCTTCCTGATAAATGATTGGGCCCGTTGGCGAACTCCAGACCTCATCAGCGAAGGCCGGGGCTGCGAGGGCGAGGGCGATACAGGCGGGGGCTATGGCTTTGAACATGGGATGGCTCCAAATATGAGATGGACGAGCCTAGCGCGCGAATGGGATTTCGCAAAGCGCGTATTGACGAAAACACCCCGGTGCCAGGCGCGGCGCAAGAGTTTTCGAAAACTCTTTGCAAGGGCCTTCGAAGGCCCTTCCCCGCGCGGGATTGAGACGGATCGCGAGGGATCGGGAGGCGCAACGACGGGCCGCGGTGCGGCGATCCCAGGGTCGTGCGGGGCGCTTTATCGTGCCGTATCCGTGGGAGGGGTGAGGGAGGCGCAAGTGGCAGCGAAATCGCCGTGCCGGGGGGCGGCCCGGCGATGCGCGGCGGTCTTAAGGCCTTGGTTCCGCGTGTAAGAACCCAAGCCCTTGGCAGAACGACAGAACCCCAGCACCAGGGCTCCGCACGTTCGCGCCTCAATCGCTCCACTGGAGCGATTGTCGGGCTTGTTGCCCGAACCGGCGCTCACACCCCCGAATGCACCGCCGGCACATCGAGCGCGGCAAAGCCGTAATGCCGCAGCCACCGCAGGTCTGAATCGAAGAACGCCCGCAGATCCGGGATGCCGTATTTCAGCATGGCGATCCGGTCGATGCCCATCCCAAACGCAAAGCCCTGCCACTGGTCCGGATCGACCCCGGCGGAGCGCAGCACATGGGGGTGGACCATGCCCGACCCAAGAACCTCCAGCCAGTCGTCGCCCTCGCCCACTTTCACGGTGCCGCCTTCCCAGGAACACTGGATATCGACCTCGGCAGACGGTTCGGTGAACGGGAAGTGGGATGCGCGGAAGCGGGTTTTGACCTTGGCCCCGAAATAGGCGGAGAAGAATTCCTCCAGCACCCATTTCAGGTTTGCCATGGAAATATCCTTGTCGATGGCCAGCCCCTCGACCTGATGGAACATCGGCGTATGGGTCTGGTCGTAGTCGGCGCGATAGACGCGGCCCGGCGCGATCACGCGGCAGGGGGTGCCGTGGGCCTCCATGTAGCGGATCTGCACGGGGCTGGTATGGGTGCGCAGCACATGGGGCGGGCGATTGTCGCCCTCTTTGCGATGCGTATAGAACGTGTCCATCTCGGCCCGGGCGGGGTGGTGGCCGGGGATATTCAGCGCGTCGAAATTGTACCAGTCGGTTTCGATTTGCGGGCCTTCGGCAACGGCGAAGCCCATATCAGCGAAAATCGCGGTGACCTCTTCCGTCACCTGGCTGACCGGGTGGATCGTGCCCTGGCGGCGGTGACGGGCGGGCAGCGTCACGTCCAGCCATTCGGCGCGCAGGCGTTCGTTCAGCGCCGCATCCCCAAGCGCAGCCTTGCGGGCGGCAATGGCGGAATTGACCTCGTTCTTCAGCGCATTCAGCGCCGGGCCCGCGACCTGGCGTTCCTCGGGTGTCATCTTGCCAAGCTCTCGCATCTGCAAGCTGATCTCGCCCTTTTTGCCAAGGGCCTGCACACGCAGATCCTCCAGACCGGCTTCATCCGCCACGTCGGCAATGGCTTTGAGGTATTTTTCGCGCAGATCATCCATCGTCATGCCCCTTGTCGCATCGGCCTGACTGCTAGCCAGAGGGGGCGCGGAATGCAAGCGGGGAACGCCGTTCAGGGGGAGTCTGGGGGTGTTTCACGCTGGTCTGATGCCACAAGGGGCTCGGCCTCATCCTCACCTTCCTGAAGCGCGGCTGTTTCTGGCGTAGCGATGCGGGCGGGCATACTGGCCTGGAAATCGCCTTTGTCGGCCTCGGCCACGGCGGCGCGGCGGCTGATCCGCCACAGCGTGAAGACGATCATCACCACATGCGCGGCAATGGTGGTCATGAACAGGCCGCGCGGGCCGAACGGATCCATGATGCGACCAGCAATCAGCGGACCGACGATGGCACCGATGCCGTAGACCATCAGCAAACCGCCCGATACCTGAATGGAGGTGCCCGGCGGTGCGTGGTCATTGGCATGGGCCACGATGATCGGATACATCGCGAAGATCGCCGCGCCGAAGATGCTGGCCAGCACAAGGTTCAGGACCTGGCCTTCGGGTTGCAACACCGCAAAGGTGATATCGGCGGCAAGGGCCAGCATCGCTGTCACCACCAGCACTTTGCGCCGGTCCATGCGGTCCGAGAAGATCCCGAACGGGATCTGCGCCACCGCCCCCGCCAGGATGGGCAGGCTGGCAAAGAGCGCGATGGATGACAGGCCCAAGCCCACCCGGTCGGCATAGACGGCAGACAGTGTTCCGAATGCGCTGTTGGAGATCCCCACAAGGAACACCGCCACGACCGCAACGGGCGAGTTGTTCCACAGCACCCTCAGATCCAGCCGGACCGTGGTCAGCGGCACCGGGCTTTGCGAGGTGGAGATCGCCGTGGGGATCAGCGCAAGGCAATAGACCATCGCGCCAAGCGCAAAGAACAGGAAGCCGGTGGCGTCGCCAAGCGCGATGACCATCTGGCCTGCGGTGCTGGCGGCAAGGTTGACCATGGAATAGATGGCGAAGATGCGGCCACGGGTCGTCGGTTCGGCCCTGTCGTTCAGCCAGCTTTCCACGATCATCGCGGCCCCGGCAAAGCTGAAGCCCGATACCGCGCGGGTCGGAATCCAGGCCCAGGCCTCGACCACCAGAGCCTGGCTGAGGATCGCGACGGAGGCGCAGGCGCACATGACGCCGAAGGTTCGGATGTGGCCGACCGACGCCACCAGCCTCGGGATATAGAGACAGCCAAGCACATATCCGATGGCCCAACCGGTGCCCAGAAAACCAAGCGCCGTGGCCGAGAAACCTTCCTCGGAGCCGCGCACTGGCAGGATGAGGCTATTGATGCCCCCGGCAAAAAGCAGAAGCGCAGAGCCAAGCAGAAGCGCGCTTATGGGGAGGAGCTGACGATACATGAGACCAAGACTACGGAGAAAGCAGTGCGATGCAAAGCCGATGCGGCGCCGCTACACCCGCGCAGCCTACAGGGCAAGTCCCGCTGTCGCGGCCCGATAGGGGCAGATGCGCGCATTTCGTCAGCGGCATACGCTATCCGGTTGCGGGATAAACGGGATTGCCGCAAGATTCGGTCTGAGCAATTTCAGCCGGGAACGGGCATGGACCCAAAGATCATCATTTGCGGCACGGGGCGGGCGGGGACGACACTTTTGGTGCGCATCCTGACCTCGGCAGGGATGGACACCGGGTTCAAGCCGCACCGCTTTAAGGGGGTTGAGGAAAACCTCGGGAAAGCGGGGTTGGAGAAGGTTGTGAAGCGGCACAAGGTGGATCAGCTTCCGCAGGTGGTCAAGGCGCCGCTGATTGTGGATGTGTTGCCGCAATTGCTGAAAGAAAACTGGTTCGAGATCGGTCTCGCAATCATTCCAATACGCGACCTTGCTGCCGCGGCGGCCAGCCGAAAACAGGTCCACAGGCGCGCTATAGAAGCGGGGGAAGACCCCGCCATGGTGCCGGGGGGATTGTGGAAAACCGATGCCCCTGACAACCAGCATTGGGTACTGGCGGAACAATTCTATCGCACTTTGGAACCGCTGGTCGCCGCAGAGGTGCCGGTGGTGACGATGTCCTTCCCGCGCTTTGCCGAGGATGTGGACTATTTCGATCGGACGCTCGGCCCGGTACTGGAAACGCGCTTTGGTGTGGACCGCGAGCGGCTGCGCGCTGCCCACGCCAAGGAATGCAACCCGGCGCTGATCACGGGTGAGGCGGCCGTAACAGCGGAGGGCGGATCATGAGATGGGACAAGCTGGCCGAGCAGCAGATCAAGAAGGCCGAGATGGAGGGCCAGTTCGACCGGCTCAAGGGTGCGGGCAAGCCGTTGAAGGCGGAGAGCGGGAACAGCGCCGATGCGGCGGGGTTTCGGATCATGCACGAGGCGGGCGTAGTTCCGCGAGAGATCGAGCTGCGCAAAGCGGTCGAGGCGTTGCGGGCGAAACTTCGAGACACACCAGAAGGGGCAGACCGGACGGCAATCATCAAGGAGCTTGCCGACGTTCAATTGCGGCTTGATATCGAGCAGGAAGCACGGCGCAAATACATGAATCTGGACTAGTGTTCGGCACCGGACAAAAGATCCCCACTCTGCCCTCGGTGCCCCCCCGGTTGCTTTGACCAAAGCCAAGGAGGCAGTCATGCGGGACGAAGCTGCCAGCCGAACTAGTCATTTCATTACAGACCCTTGCTGAGTTGTCCGATCTGACTTTCGCTATCATTGCGGCGACAAGATGAACTCTCTTTCCTCTGTGGGCTAGTATAACTAGGATTGGAAATGCCAGACCATGTTGGTCACGCCCATTGGGAGCTTCAAACTCGTGGACAGACGCGCACCCTTGAAGCCAGTGCAAAGAGCGATCCTATTGTCTGTCGCAATCGGCCTACCCGTCTGGTTTGTCTACGTTTTCTATTGGATGCCACGGCTTAGCAGTCTTCCAAGAATGTTCTTCGTTCCTGGGCCTTTTAGCGCGGCACTCCTTTCACTGATTTTCGGGCTGGCGGTTTCGGCGATCCTAGTCCTTTTCATGGCGAACCGCCACCGAATGGGATCGGTTTTGAAACCCAACAGGGGCCGGCTGATTGTTGCAGCATTTCTGGGTCTTACCATGCACATATGGAATGCAGAGTTTATACCGATTGTTCCCATCCGCCTCGCGATTGCAGTGCTGCCGGAGTCTTTTTTGTTTTTTGTACTTTTTGTCGTTATCGGGGCGCTTCTCTCGATCCTTTGGTACATACCTTCTTGCCTGATTGTTTCAGGTGTCAGATCGAAACTATGGCGGGTAGCCTTGGTTGCCTTATTTTGGCTTGGAACCGCAAGTGGTTGCATTTTGATCTTTGGAGTAACTGACCTCATTTAGTATTGTTGCGTCAATCTGCCGAAATCTTGGCCGAAAACACCAAACGATCAAAGTTTGTATTGGGCTCAAACCTGACGCTCGCAAAAAGACAAAATCCCCGCATCAGTGGGGCCTTTTCTTCGTAAGTACACCACGGCGCCATCCGGCTAGGGCCGGTTCGATGCTGAAACCCAATCGCCCACGATCAGCCCGTCGTCCCCGGCGCTGACATTCACCGTGTCGCCGTCCTTCACCTCTCCAACGAGCATCATTCCAGCCAATTGGTTCACATCAGTTCCGGCCATCCCCAGATCGGCCCCCCGGACCAGACGCCGCCCGAGGTACCCACAAGTCCAGTCGCTCGATCAGAGAATGATCGCCATGCGGGACGAAGCGGGCATCCCATTGATCGCAATGTGAGTGAGCGCCTTTTCGAAGATCAGGGTCTCTACTTGGTGATAGTCTTCAGAGACGGCGTTTGCTCGAGCTACTGTTGCTCGAGCCCGACTTCGTGCACGAGCCATTGGGTTGTGCCGTCTTCAAGTGCAAAGCCGACGACGAATTCCTCCTCAGAAATCCTGAAGACCTCCGCATAACCGCTCGGATGGTTCTCGCACCACAAAGCGGAAATCACTGGCTCATCTGGTGAACTTCCCAGTATCTGATGATTGACGCTAAGTGGCTCCGACCAACAGAAGAGCTCAGACGAAGCATCAATCACGATTATCTGGGCAGACCGGTTTTCGCCGAAAACATCAACGACCAGAGTCGATTGTGCATCTGTCGTCCAGCTGAAGAATTGTTTAGTCGTGTCGGCGTTCTCGGGATAAAACTCCACGTTGGGAAGGTCAGGTACCCACGTTGGAAAGATCTCCGCGAGGCAGATTCGCCGCGAAACATCGGCCAGGGCTAGCCGCTCAATTTCTCGCAGCTGGTGGATTGTCTCGATGGAAAGACGGTCAGCATATGCGTTCGCAACACAACTGCAGTATTGATCGAGCTCGTCAGATGCCCCGCCGAGCGTTGTTACCAGCCTCTCAGACCCAGTGTTCAACTGACATGCATCACCGAAATTTCGAACGAATGACGCACGATCGCCCCCATGCAGTTGTGCGAAAACTGAGTACGGCTCACCAACCGCAATGGCGAACACTGATAGTGTAAGCGCTGATCTTCGGAGCAATTTCCAGCCCATCACACTTCACCTATCTGAATTTCACGGACTGTTTTTACTAGACATAAATCCCGATTGGTTGGCACACATTGACTTGCGTGAATAAGAGAAGACTGCCCAGGGATACTGGACCCGTGTTGGATGCGCTGCTTCCATCGGGGAACCATGTGTCAGGTGGAGAACACTAGGCACCATGCAATTCACGACCGAATACCGTTCCCGGCAAGCGGCATTAGTGACGCTGTTCAGAGACACATTCGCAGTGTCCGAAGGGGCCGAGGAAGGGGCGGTGATCGGCGCTTTTGTGGAGCGGCTTCTAGGCGAGACATCGGCAGAGGATCTGAGGGTCTTTGCGGTACTGGATGGTGACACTCCAATCGGCTGCATCTGTTTTTCACGGCTGGACTACGCAGAAGATCCGCGCCGGGTCATGCTGCTGTCACCGGTCGCTGTGGCGACTGTTGCGCAAGGTAGTGGGCTCGGACAGGCACTGATCCGCCATGGGCTGAATGTGCTGCGCGGAGAGGGAATAGATATAGCGATCACCTATGGAGACTCGGCCTACTATGGCAAAGTCGGGTTTCGGCCACTCACCGAAGAGATAGCGCGCGCTCCCTTGCCGCTAAGCCATCCGGAGGGTTGGATCGGCCAATCGCTGAAAAGCTCGGATGTCGGACCGCTGAAGGGCCCGTCACGCCCAGTGCCTGCCCTCGATGACCCTGCACTGTGGTAAGGCCAGTTAGAGCCGCCCGATCCGCCTGAGTTCCGCGACCGTATCGCGAATGCTGTCCTCTGTGCTGATTGTGGGCTGCCAGCCAAGAACATCCTTCGCACGCTGGTTCGATGAGGCAAAGTAGCGGCCCTTGTTCATCGCCACGAATTCGGGCGTGATCAGCGGCGGCGCCCCGATCATGCGGCTGATCATGCGGTTCATGGCGGGGGCCATGGGATACATGAACTGTGGCACAGTCATCAACGGGCGGCCGAGCTTGAGACCTTGGCCCCGCAGGATATCGATGATCTCGTCGAAACTGGGGAAGCGGTCGTTACACAGGATAAAGCGGCCAGACACATCCTGCTCGGCGGCGCGGATATGGCCATCCACCACATCGCGCACATCGACAAAGGGCATGACCCCTTCGAAAGAGCCCATGCGCAGGGCGCCCTTGGCTATGGCCTCGACAAAATCGGTGGACTGGGTTGGCTTGTGAAAGGTGCCGCCGAAGATACCGGCGGGCAGGACGGCGACCATGTTGACGCCAAGCTCTTCCGCCAGGTCCCATGCGCGTTTTTCGGCAAGGGTTTTGGCGCGGATATACGCTACGCTCAGATCTTCGGTCCAGTCGATCTCGGTTTTCTTGTCTTCGGGAGAGGTGCCGAGCGGCAAAGTGACCGTCGAGGAGGTCATCACGACCTTGCGAACATTGCTGGCAGCGGCTGCCCGGATCGCGGCTATTGCCCCTTCCACCGCGTCGCGGACCATCTGTTCATCGGCACCGGGGCCGGAGGTCACATAGCGATAGGTCGCGGCAACATGGTAGAGCAGGTCAATCCCCTCGGTCGCAGCACGGAATGCGTCGGCATCCTGCACGTCGAGCGTCACGATATCCTTCACCCCAAGCGCCCGGAGCGGGCCGGTCTTGGCCGGATCCTTCGCATCACGCACCGAAACCCGCAGATCCGCCCCGCGCCTGACAAGCTCCTCCACCAGGTTGAACCCGACATGGCCATTGGCCCCTGTGACAAGAACCTTGCCCATGATGCGCCCTTTCCCTTGCAGTCGTAAGTGGCCAGTTTAGTGTCAGAAATCGGTGTCCTGCAAAGAAAAACCCCCGGCGGGATCGCACCTGCCGGGGGTTCCTGTTGTTGAGCTGCGGTCCGGCTCTTAGGCCAGCGCGCCTTTCGCCTGTGCAACGATCGCACCGAAGGCTTCGGGCTCGTGCACGGCCAGATCGGCCAGAACCTTGCGGTCCACTTCGATGCCGGCCAGCGACAGGCCGTTAATGAAGCGCGAATAGGTCAGCGACTCGTCATGGCTGCGGACGGCGGCGTTGATGCGCTGGATCCACAGGGCGCGGAACTGACGCTTGCGGGCCTTACGGTCGCGGGTCGCGTACTGGTTCGCCTTGTCGACGGCCTGCGTCGCGGTGCGGAAGTTGCGGCTGCGGGAACCGTAGTACCCTTTGGCGGCCTTGATGACTTTCTTGTGACGGGCGTGAGTGGTCACGCCACCTTTGACTCGGGACATGGGTCAGGCCTCCTTAGCGTGCGTAGGGCATGTAACCCTTGACGATCTTCTCGTCAGGGGCGGACAGGATGGTGGTTCCCCGCGCGGTGCGGATGAACTTGGTGGTCCGTTTGATCATGCCGTGGCGCTTGCCAGCCTGGCCTGCTTTGACACGGCCGGAAGCCGTGACCTTGAAGCGCTTCTTGGCGCTCGACTTGGTCTTCATCTTGGGCATTTTCGTCTCCAGTTTATTGGCTACGTTCTGGCGCGACTCGGCATGCCTCTCGGCCGGCCGCACCGGTTGGAGCGCGCCGTATAGGATGGAATCACCCCCCTGTCCAGCTTGATTGCAAGATCAGTTGCGGTGCCGCGCGCCCCTGACGGCCAGATACACCGCCGTGCCCAACAAGACTATAGGCGCAAAGAACGTCCCAAAGACAAACGCCGCCGCCGCAAGCGGCAGAACTGCCAGCCAATCCCGGTCGGGCGTGAGCGTTCGGATCGAGGCCACAAGGATCAGGCAGGATCCCAGAAACCCTAACAAAAAGAACTGACCATAAAAGTTCAGCCCGGCCCCCAGCACAATCAGCCAAGCCAGAAGCTGCACCAGTTCGAACGCGATCAACGCCAGCCCATAGGGCACCGTCATCCACAGTACCTCAGCCACCGTGACCTGCGCCCGCAGGAAGTGCCGTGTTCCGATCAGAATGATCGAGGCCACGCCGAAGATCCTTGCTGTTTCCACGAAGGCCACGAAGTACACCGTCGCATCACGCTTGCCGCCAGGTTCGAGAGTGTGCGGGAACGCGTATGGGCCATAGGCGAAGTCGATCACCACCATCACAAACGTCGCGGCACAGAGCGCCAGGACACCGGCCTGAACACCCGGTGCCGTTTCCCGCATCCGCTCCAGCGCAGCCATCGGGCTTTGAAGGAATTGCGCGATCCCGCTGAGAGTGAGTGTGATCATGACGCCCTGCCTTTCAAATCCGCTACCGATGACACGCAACAAAGTTTCCATGATGGAATGGCGGTCAATCTTGGAAGGAGGCAGGCCGTAAAATGACCAATCCAAGGCAGGTGTCGTACTAGTTCAACATCCGCGGCAGGACAGAGATGAAGGCATCTGGCACTTCGCGCCAGCCTTGCGGGTCTTCGAGTGCCCAATAAGCATAGACGAAGACCCCCACACCGGCGGCCAGCGCGCCAAGGGCGACGGTCGGAAACTCTCCGTCCGACCAGACCGACAGAGCCGAGGCGATCGAGAAGAGGATCACCAGAGTGGACAGGGCCAGAAGGATATCAGGGCTCAGGTTCATTCCATATCAGTCGACATGATCAACCGCTCGTCACAGGGGGCGACGCGGATGATGTTTGTTGTACCCTGCACGTTAAACGGCACGCCTGCGGTGACGACAATGAAATCGGTCTCGGTGGCAAAGCCTGCATCCCGCGCAGCGCGGGCCGCCGATGTCACCGCCATCTTGAAGCGGGTCAGTTCGCCCGTCAGGTAGCAGTTCATACCCCAGGTCAGGCACATTCTACGGGCAACTTCGACGATGGGGGTCATTGCGATGATCGGCACGCGCGGGCGTTCGCGGGCCACCAGCGCGGCGGTGCCGCCGGACTGCGTGAAGCAGCAGATTGCCTTGATATCGGTTGTTTCCGCAATTTCACGGGCCGAGGAGACGATGCCATCGGCTACCGTGGACCGTGCCACCTTGCGGCTTGACTCGATGATATCGCGATAGGTCGGGTCGGCCTCGACCTCTACGGCAACGTTGGTCATGGTTGTGACCGCTTCGATGGGGAACCCCCCGGCGGCGCTTTCAGCCGACAGCATCACCGCGTCCGCGCCTTCATAGATGGCGTTGGCCACGTCGGTGACCTCGGCGCGGGTGGGAACCGGGCTCTCGATCATCGACTCGAGCATCTGGGTGGCGACGATCACCGGCTTTGCGGCTGCCCGGCATTTGCGCACCAGACGTTTCTGGATCGGCGGCACCGCTTGAACAGGCAGTTCTACGCCCAGATCGCCGCGCGCCACCATGATCCCGTCCGATGCCTCGAGGATTTCGTCAAAGGCCTTCACCGCCGCTGGTTTCTCGATCTTGGAGAGGATCGCTGCACGGCCCTTGGCAAGCCCGCGCGCTTCCTGCACGTCCTCGGCCCGCTGAACAAAGCTGAGCGCCAGCCAGTCCACCCCAAGCTGACAGACGAACTCCAGATCCTTGCGGTCCTTGTCTGACAGCGCGGCCAGCGGCAGCACCACGTCGGGCACGTTCACGCCCTTGCGGTTGGAAATAGAGCCGCCTGCAATCACCTTGCAATTGGCAAAATCCGGGCCACACTCTTCAACCTGAAGTTTGATCTTGCCGTCATTGACCAGCAGCGTCGCGCCAGGTTCCAGCGCTGCAAAGATCTCGGGGTGGGGCAGTTGTACGCGGGTGTGGTCGCCTTCGGCGTCATCCAGATCGAAGCGGAACGCGGCCCCGTCTTCCAGTTCATAAGGACCGTTGGCAAAGACGCCGCAGCGCAGTTTCGGGCCCTGAAGATCAGCCAGAATGGCAATCGGGCGGCCGGTATCTTTTTCGATCTGACGAATAATCGTGTGACGTGCGCGAATTTCGGAATGATCCCCATGGCTCATGTTCAGACGGAACACGTTGGCACCGGCCTCAAACAAGGCTCGGATCATTTCATAGTCGTTGGAGGCAGGCCCGAGGGTCGCCACGATCTTGACGTTTCGCTGGCTTTTCATACTCGGTCCCTCGTTTCGAATCTGGCGGATGTTAGCGCTAGCATTTCAGTTGCTGCCCTTATGTCTCAATTCGAGGAACATGACAACTGGCACTCGCGTCTAACCTATCATATGTCCCTTTTGTCTATGAAGGATAACACGGAAATGACAGCCCCTTTCCACATCGAAGGGCAAGACCGCGCCTCTCTCTGGTTGATTACCTGCGATCATGCGTCGAACCGGGTGCCAGACTGTGTCAATGGCGGTGATCTTGGCTTGCCTGATGAGGATATGAACCGCCACATCGCCTATGACATCGGCGCAGCCGGGCTCGCCCGTGTGCTGGCGCGGGAAATGGGTGCTCCGGTGATCCTGTCGGATTTCTCGCGCCTCGTGATTGACCCGAACCGGGGCGAGCATGACCCAACGGTGCTGATGAAGCTTTATGACGGCTCGATCATCCCCGCGAACCGGGGGGCCGACGCGGCAGAGCAGGAACGGCGCCTGAACGCCTTTCACCGGCCCTATCACAACGCGCTGACCGAACTGGCCGCAGCGCGCGACGACACGGTTCTGCTGGCCGTTCACAGCTTTACCCCGCAATTCAAGGGACGCGAGATGCGGCCATGGCATGTGGGTGTGCTTTATGCGGAAGATGACCGGCTGGCCGTGCCTCTGCTGGACCGCCTGCGGGCCGAGGCCGATATCTACGTGGGCGACAACGAGCCCTATTCGGGCCACCTGCCCGGCGACAGCATGGACCGGCATGGAATAGAACCGAGACGCCCGCATGTGCTGATTGAGCTGCGCAACGACCTGATCGCAACAGCCGAGCAACAGGAGCACTGGGGACAGCGCCTGGCCCCCATCCTGGATGGCGCGCTGACCGATGCCGGCTGCTGAAAGGACCCAGAGATGCCCCATCTGACAATTCAACACTCTGCCAATGTCGCCGCGGACGACGCGCTTTGCGGGGCTCTGTTTGATGCGCTGGCCGCCCATGCTGCCATTCTGCACCCCGAAAGCCTGAAGATCCGCACCCTGCCCTGCCCGCATTGGCGCATCGGAACCGAACCGCAAAGCTTTGCCCATGCGGATCTGTTGTTGCTTCCGGGGCGGGATGAGCCGACCAAGGCAGACCTTGCACAGACAGTGATGGCCGTGTTGCGGTCACATCTGCCGGGGGTCGGATCGCTATCCGTCGACATCGGAGACCTGAGCGTCGCCTACACCAAGCGCGTTTTGTGAGAAGGAGACCAGAAATGGATGACCAGACCCGTATCGAGATAGAAGCCGCCGCCTTCCGTCGCCTGCGTCAGCATCTGATGGAAGACCGCCCGGACGTGCAGAACATAGATCTGATGAACTTGGCCGGCTTCTGTCGCAACTGCCTGTCACGCTGGTACCAGGAAGCCGCGAATGAGCGGGGCGTTGAGATGACGAAGGACGAGGGCCGAGAGGTTTATTACGGGATGCCCTATGATGTCTGGAGGGACCAGAACCAGACCGAAGCAGGCCCCGAAAAGCAGGCCGCTTTCCAGAAAGCCTTTGCCGAAAACGTGGGCAAGAAGGACTGACCTCTAGCCAAGCCACGCAAAGGCGCGGGTCAGGAATGCATCTGCGTCTTCCGTGACCGGCGTTCCGTGGGCCATGACCACCTGTTTCGGCTGCCATGTCTTGACTGTCGAGTAAGCCGCGCGGGCTGCGGGCTTGTCCCGGGTCGCCATGCGGAACTTGCGCGGCACCTGGGGGTCACGACCGGTCATCAGGTCGAGCCACGCCACCAGCCGCCGCCAGCCGCGATACCAGCCCCGTGGCATCTGCTGCAACAGATCGGTGAACAGGACCGTGCCGCTATCCCTGTGGAAGAACACGACTTCATCGGCGATGGCATTGGGGAAGATCACCTGATCAATCTGCCCCGCCCAATCCGCCGACGGATCCTCCCCCATGTCGCTGGCAAAGACGATATCCGCGCGTTTGGCGCGCAGCCCCGGAGCCGCGTGAATATGCGCCTCAGGGCAGAAATGCGCCCAATCGGCCAGCGCCATATGGTGCAGCTTGTTTGGCGCAACGATGTGATGAACGGGCCCTAGCGCATCGAGAGCTTCCAGGATTGCGGGGGTCAGGCGCACGGGCGACCATAGCCACAGCCCGCCATCTGCCAGCCGCGCAACAGCCATGCGGGTAGGATAGTGAAACCCGGCAGCGGCCCGTATGTCGGGACCATCGGCCAGCCAGAAACCCGGACCGAACGGGGTAAGGACCATCACGCTTCTCCTACACGCATCACCTTTGGGCAGAAGATCATGAAGCCTGCGACAACGCCACCGAAACTGCACGGTTGAAGCATAGTGCTCGCAGGCCTACATGCGCCGCAATCGAGATCTGCACACCGAATGACCCGCCATGAACAGACGCATTTTTCTTTCCTTCGGTTCCGCCGCCGCACTTGCCATAGCGGCTGCCGGCTTTCTGTTCGGGCGTGGGGGCCGGCCGGAGAACCTGACGTTGGCCTCCCTCTCGGGCGAAAGCTTGGCCAGTGACCCATCGGTTCTTCTGGTCGATATCCGGCGGCCCGAGGAATGGCAGGATACCGGTGTTGTAGAAGGCGCCCTGCTGATCACATATGCCGATCGCGATAGCTTTCTGTCCGAAGTGCGCCCGCATCTGCAAGAGGGGCAGAGCCTTGCTTTGATCTGCCGGACCGGGAACCGCACCTCTCGCGCATCGCGCCAGATTGCGGGGCTTGTGGACGTTCCGGTGATCGATGTTGCGGGCGGCATGGTACGGGTGCTGGCAGAGGGCTACCGCCCAGTGACCCCGACCCGTGATATGGGATGTACGGTCTGTTGAGAGCGCGCCAACGCGCTTGAAGCGCGTTAAAGGGCCTTGCAAGGCCCTTGCAAGCGGTTTGCAAACCGCTTGGCCGCCCTATGCCTCGGCCATCGCGGGGCGATAAAAGGCCGGACGCCCAGGTGCGCTGAGATCGGGGGCATACCGATACCCGCCCATTTCGAAATCGAGGATGCTGTCAGGGTCCTTCAGCCGGTTCTGGATGATGAACCGCGCCATCGCTCCGCGTGCTTTCTTGGCGAAAAAGCTGACCACCTTGGGACCGCCCGGCTTTTCCTCAAGAAACTGGGGCGTGATGACGTTGAGACGTATCGCCTCGGGTTTCACGGCAGTGAAATACTCCACCGAGGCGCAGTTGATCAGCGTATTGGTCCCCAGCCTGTCTGCCTCGGCGTTCAGCGCTTCGGCAATCTGGTCACCCCAGTAGTCATAGAGAGACCGCCCCCGCTCCGTTTTCAGGCGGCTGCCCATCTCCAACCGGTATTCCTGCATCGCATCCAGCGGGCGCAAAAGGCCATAAAGCCCCGACAGAATCCGCAAGTGATCCTGCGCAAACACCATTTCATCTGCATCGAGGCTGGCGGCCTCCAGCCCTGTATAGGTGTCACCCGCGAAGGCCAGCACGGCGGGCCGCTTGTCGGCATTGTCATGAAAGCGGGCAAAGCGATCGTGGTTCAGTTTGCCGAGGCTTTCGCTGATATGCATGAGCTTCTGCAACTCGGCCACGGACAGGCCCTGCGCGACCTCTGCCAGATGATCGGCGTCCTCTTGGAACATCGGCGTGGTCATTTCCACCTCGCGCAGTGTCCAGTCGAGTTTCTTGGCCGGTGAGACGACGATCAGCATTCGCTTTCCCTTATCACATCGAGAAACGCTGGTCCGAAGCGTTCCACTTTCAGTTCCCCCATTCCCTGAATCCGCGCAAGGTCTTCCAGCGAACCCGGGCGGCGTTCGGCGATCTGGCGGATCGTGGAATGGGTGCAGGAGAGATATTTCTCCGTCCCCATCTCGCCACGCGCCAACCCTGCCTGCGCCTGCATCAATTGATCGTATATAGCCCCCGCCTCTCGCCCGGCCAGTTTCCGGCGCTGCGGATGGGTGGATTCGGCAGCTTCGCCGGTGATGACCTCAAGGAAGGTCGCGCCATAGCGGTCCAGCTTGGTGGCCCCAACACCGCCGACACGCGCCATCTGGTCGAGCGTTTCGGGCCGGGTTTCAGCCATTTCGATCAGCGTCTTGTCGGTGAAGATCACATAGGCAGGCACGCCCGCCTCTTCCGCCAATGCCCGACGCTTGGCTTTCAGGGCAGACAGCAGCGGCGCGTCTTCTTCACTGACCAGCATTTTCACTGCCGGGCGGCGGGCAGCCTTGCGGATCGTGTCACGGCGTAGGGTGATACCCTCCTCGCCGCGCAAGATGGGCCGCGCCTTGTCGGTCATGAAAAGTGCGCCGTGACGGTCGGGATCGGGGCGCACGAGATCATGCGCCGCCATCTGCCTGAACACCGCTTGCCAGCCGCGCCGGTCGAATTCCGTGCCAACGCCAAAGGTGGGCAGCGCGTCGTGGCCGCGCTGGCGCACCTTGTCGGTATCGGCCCCGATCAGAATGTCGATCAGATGCCCCGCGCCGAAGCTTTCACCGGTGCGCAGCATGGCCGACAGTGCTTTTTGAACCGCGACCCCGCCGTCGAAAAGGTCAGGCGGTTCGTTGCACATATCGCAGTTGCCGCAAGGCCCCGGGTCTTCGCCGAAGTAGCCAAGCAGCACCTGACGACGGCACCCAGTGGCCTCGGCCAACCCGAGCAGCGCATTCAGCCGGGCGTGATCGGCGGATTTGCGGTCAGGCGGAGCGAGGCCCTCGTCGATCTGCTGGCGGCGAAAGCGGATGTCATCGGGACCAAACAGGGTCAGCGTATCGGCAGGCGCGCCATCGCGACCCGCGCGGCCGATTTCTTGGTAATAGGCCTCGATGGATTTCGGCAGGTCCGCATGGGCCACCCACCGGATATCTGGCTTGTCCACACCCATGCCGAAGGCAATCGTGGCCACTACGACCAGCCCATCCTCCTGCGCGAAGCGGCGTTCGACGATGCGGCGATCCTCGGCCTCCATCCCGCCGTGGTAGTGGCAGGCATTGTGCCCCGCCTCGCGCAGCGCCTGCGCCAGTGTTTCGGTCTTGGCCCGTGTGCCGCAATAAACGATGCCAGACTGGCCCTTGCGGGCAGCGGCAAAGGCCAGGATCTGATTGCGCGGCTGGTTCTTCACATCGAAGGCCAGTGTCAGGTTGGGCCGGTCGAAGCCCCGCAGGAAGGTTTCCGGCGGGTTGGCTTCGCTGAACAGACGCGAGATGATCTCGGCCCGCGTTTCGGCATCCGCCGTGGCGGTGAACGCGGCCAAAGGCACGTCGAGTGATCTGCGCAATTCACCGATACGCAGGTAATCGGGGCGAAAATCATGGCCCCATTGGCTGACGCAATGCGCCTCATCCACAGCGATGAGACTGACACCTGCGCACGACAGCATTCGCTCCGTACCGCCTGAGGCGAGCCGTTCGGGCGCGATATAAAGCAGCTTGAGCGTGCCCTCTTCCAGCCCGCGCCAGACAGAATCGGTTTCGTCCTCTGTATTGCCAGAGGTCAGAGCCCCGGCCTCTACCCCTGCCTCTTTCAGGCCCCGCACCTGGTCACGCATCAGCGCGATGAGCGGAGAGATGACCACCGTCAGCCCCTCGCGGCAAAGCGCCGGCAGCTGAAAACACAGCGACTTGCCCCCGCCCGTCGGCATAATCGCCAGCACATCGCGGCCTGCGGTCACGGCCTCCACGATCTCCTCCTGTCCCGGACGGAACGCGGAAAAGCCGAAGACGGAAGATAGCAAATCGGAAGGGGCCGGCATGAGGGTCGGTCAGGCTGCTCTGTTATGTTCTGATTGGCCGCGACGGTCGCATATTGTGGCCCGGGGGACAAGGACCGCTAGGACTAGATTGCGCAGGCTTTTCGCAGATCAATCAGCCCGTGCAGACGGCCTAGCGGCAGTTCCGGCACCGGTTCGGCCACCACACCGCCAAACCGTGCCTCATGCACCAGAACGGGGCGGTCATGGATCAGGCACAGAACATAGGTTGCCTCCAGCCAGTCCTGCTCCCCTTTGATGCGCCAGACCAGCCCGCCGCTGAGTGATGCGTTGGCGAACTCAACGGCTTGTCCCCTGCCATCGCGGGCCAAGTGCAAGCAATCATTGCAGAGGTGCCAAGGATATCGGGGAAAGGCCCTTTGCGCCGCACCGCAGCCGGGACAGTGATGTTCGGGCAGGATCATTCCGCCGCGGCTTTCAAGCCGATCAGACCCGGCACCGCGAACATGCTGTCAAAAACCTCTGCCCCCGTCGCCATGAGCGCCGCGCCATCGCCATGGGGTGCGTAGCCAAGACATCGCATACCTGCGCGGGCGGCCGCCGTCGCCCCGGTGGCACTGTCCTCCACCACCACAGCGCGGGACGAGTCCACATTGAAATGCGCGGCAGCAGCGAGGTAAAGGCCCGGATCGGGTTTTGCGGTCTTGAGCGTATGGGCCGAGAATATCGCGTCACCGAACCGGTCCAGCAGGCCATTCTGGCCAAGGGTGATCTCCATCTTCGCTTCGCTGCCGTTCGATCCGACCGCATAAGGAATGCCTATGGCATCAAGCTGGTCCAGCAGCTCTGGTATGCCTGCGATCACGTCGACGCCTGCACGCAGCGCCGAATAGATTTCATCATAGATTTCGTCGATCCAAGCGTCTGGCAGATCGGCCCCCATCAGACGTGCCTGTTCCCCAACACCCCGCATCGTCCCCCCGACAAACAACTCCATGCTGCGGTCCGTTGTCATGGGCAGACCGTGGCGGCTGAGGTTCCGGGCCAGCACCTCGTTCGAGACGGTCTCTGAATCAACCAGCACACCGTCGCAGTCGAAAATCACCAGATCAGGGCGGGTCATTCGGGGGCTCCTTCATAGCGCAGGATCGTGATCAGCGTGTCGCCATAACGGCGCTGGTCAAGCTGCTCGCAGCTGGCAGGCGGGGTGGGCACTGTGTTCTCTTCCCATACGATCAGCGCATCGGGCGCCAGCCAGCCACCCGCTATTGCCGCCGCCAATGCCTTTTCCCCCAAGCCCTTGCCGTAGGGCGGATCGAGGAAGACCAGGTCGAACGGAGGCTGCTGCGCCTCGCCAAGCTTGGTGGCGTCGCGGCGGAAGACCTTGGACGTCCCTTGCGCGGAACAAAGCCCTATGTTTTCGCGTAACAATGCCCGTGCCGCGGTGCCGTCATCGACGAAACAGGCGAAAGCCGCACCGCGCGACAGCGCCTCCAACCCAAGCGCGCCGGTGCCTGCGAAAAGATCCAGCACACGGGCATCAGTGATCGGATCACCATAACCGCCATTCACCAGCAGGTTGAACAGGCTCTCCCGCACCCGGTCGGACGTGGGGCGCAAATGCGCGCCCGCATCGCCCTTGCCGACAGAGGCGAGCCGCTTGCCCTTGTGGTTGCCTGCGATGATCCTCACGCCTTCAACAGCGCCTTCAGCTCGGTCTCTGGGTCGGCCACGGCGGCCTTGTCTGGCGATTTGCCCATGGACAGAAGCCGTTTGCCAACCATGTAGCCGCGCGGATCGTTGATAGCATCGACGGCAAGAAACTGATCGCCCTTGTAGTACCAGAAGGACAGGGTGCCATCGGCCTTGCGAGTCACGATATCATCGTAGCCGGTGTTCAGCCCCGCGATTTGCAGCTTGGTGTCATACTGATCGGACCAAAACCACGGCTCTGGCACATAGTCCTTGCCTTCGCCCATGATATTCGCTGCCACGCATTCTGCCTGATCAATGGCATTCTGCACGCTTTCCAGCCGGATGCGCGCGCCCTTGTAGGGAAAGGACGCACAGTCGCCCGCCGCCCAGATCGACGGATCGGAGGTGCGGCCATGGGCATCTGTCCTGATGCCGTTTTCCAGCTCGACCCCGGCCATTTCGGCGGGGCCGGTGGCGGGCACGATGCCCACACCCACGATCACCATGTCGAGCGCCAATTCAGACCCGTCGGACAGCACTGCGCCGGATACGCGCCCTTCGCCCGTCAGCCGGGTCAGGCCAACGCCCTCACGGATATCAACGCCATGGGATTTGTGGAGGTCGCGGAAGTAGTCTGACGTCTGGGGCGAGGCTACACGTTGCAGGATGCGGTCGGCCATTTCGACCAGCGTTACCTGCATCCCCTTCTTTGCGCAGACCGCCGCAGCCTCCAACCCGATATAGCCGCCGCCGACGATCAGCACGCGGCGACCCTCGGTCACTTCTGGCGCCATGGCATCCACGTCATTCAGGTCTCGTACGGTGAACACGCCATCAAGTTCACCCCCGATGCTGGCGGGCAGACGGCGGGGAATGGACCCGGTGGTCAGCGCAAGCTGATCGTATGACAGCGTTTCACCGCCGACAGTCACGGTCTTTGCGGCCGCGTCTATCGCCGTTACCGGCTGGCCAAGTTTCAAGGTGATTCCATTTTCGGCGTAGTAACTCTCGGGGCGCAGGAACAGACGTTCCTTTTCCATATCGCCCAACAGATATGCCTTGGACAGCGGCGGGCGCTGATAGGGTGGGGCGTTTTCTTCACCGATCAGGGTGATTTCCCCCTCGAATCCCGAGGACCGCAGCTTCGCCACAAGCGATGATCCGGCCTGCCCGGCCCCGATCACGACCACATGAGACATGAAATTCCTCCTGCGCTCTGGCACCTGCCAGCCATTGATCTATATCGACTGCGTAACCCAATCAGCCCACGAGGAAAACCATGGCGATTACAGTTGGTGACAAGTTGCCGGAAACCACTTTTTTGATCTTTAGCGAGAACGGCCCAGAAGAGGTGCCGCTGGCACCAAAACTGAACGGTCGCAAAGTGGTGATCTTCGGCCTGCCGGGCGCCTTTACTCGGGGCTGTTCTGCCACTCATCTACCCAGCTTCATGCGCACCCGCGAGGCATTTGCCGAGAAGGGCGTGGACGAGGTGATTTGCATCGCCGTCAACGACCCCTTCGCAATGACCGCCTGGGGCCAGCACACCGGCGCGACCGAGGCAGGCATCACCATGTTGGCAGACGCGGCAGGCGATTTCACGCGCGCCATCGGGCTGGAGTTCTCCGCGCCTGTCGTGGGCCTCTACAACCGCTGCCAGCGCTTCGCATTGATGGCTGAGGACGGGGTTGTAAAGGCCCTGAACCTCGAAGAGGAAGCAGGTGCCTGCAAGCTGACCGTAGGCGAAGAACTGCTGGAAAAGATCTGAGATTGGGGGCGCCTTCGGGCGCCCTTTTTGACTGGCCAGGGGATCGGGGTCCAGGCGACCCTTGTGCCAGGTCGCCCGGCCAACCACTCTACTCCTGGATCGATTCCAGATAGTAGACCAGCGACAGGATGCGTCCTCTGACGATCATGTCGTCGCTCTCTCCCCGCTCGCTTGTGGAAGACGCTTGATAGCGATCACCCCAGACCGGCATTTCACTGCCATGCGCCCTGATGATCCGGCGACCATCTATCATCCACAGCGTGTATTCGAAGGGAAACTCGCCATTCCCAACGTTTTCCGAGAGCATCGTAAGATTGGGGGTGTGGATATTCAAAAGACTGGCCAGCGGGCCGTCCCCCCTCGCAGACTCACCATGGCACCCGGCGCAAGCGATCATGTATTCCTGGCGACCGGATTCCTCTTGGGCGACGACACTTGTCGCGGCCAAAAACAACGCTGCAATGGCAGCACCTGAAAAGACTAGCCGTTCCATCGCTGTCTCCTCCTTTCAGCGATTGTCGAAGGTTCCAGAAGATCAGGATTGCCAAATGATGCATTGATCTGTGTCAATTATTCAATTCGAAAACCAATTGACGAGGCGCGAAAGGCGTGGCCCGGACCCTGCATATGCACGCGCCCAATCGCACTTCCAAATAGTGTCGACAGCTCACCGGGAGGCTTGAGATCACAAAAGATCAGGCATGGCTGGACGGCCCAAACCTACCCCGCCAGCGCTTCCATCTTCGCCGCCAGCTTCACATCCCGCGCGCTCAGGCCGCCTACGTCGTGGCTGATCAACGTGACCTCAACCGTTTTGTAGACATTGGACCATTCCGGGTGGTGGTTCCATTTCTCGGCCCACAATGCAGCGCGGGTAATGAAGCCGAAGGCCTCGATGAAATTGCGAAAGACATAGGTTTTGGCGATGGCATCGCGACCCTCAACCATCTGCCACCCCGCCGCCAGCAGCGGTGCCAGCGCCGCATCCCGGTCCTGCCCGGTCAACCTGTCGCTCATTCCTGTTCCTCCACCTGCGCCTTGCGGAACGGCCCAAAGGCGGTGAGGATCTCGATATCCTGCTCAACCGCGGCGCGTTCGGCCTCCAGATAATTCTCCACCGCTTCGGAAAATCCGGGATCGGCGATCCAGTGCAGGGAGTGTGTCTGCACCGGCAGATAGCCGCGCGCCAGTTTATGTTCCCCTTGCGCGCCCGCCTCCACCCGGCTCAGCCCCCGCGCAATCGCAGCGTCAATGGCCTGATAATAGCACAGCTCGAAATGCAGGCAGGGATGGTGTTCCGTGCAGCCCCAATAACGCCCGAACAGCACGTCTCGCCCGATGAAGTTGAGCGCTCCGGCCACTGGCACCCCGTCCCGCATTGCCAGCACCAACAGCGCGTCATCTCGCATCCTCTCCTGGACGATATCGAAGAAGCTGCGCGTCAGGTAGGGGCTGCCCCACTTACGGGCGCCAGTGTCCTGATAAAAGCGCCAGAAGGCATCCCAGTGCTCGGGGAGCAGTTGATCGCCGGTCAGTGAGACGATCTCGCCGCCAAAGCCCTGCGCCTGTGCGCGCTCCTTGCGGATTGTCTTGCGTTTGCGTGAAGAGAGCGATCCCAGAAAATCGTCGAAACGGCCATAGCCCGCGTTTTCCCAGTGAAATTGCTGCGTGGTGCGGCGCAACAGACCTATTCGCGCACCTTCTTCGGCCTCCTCGCCCGTGCAAAAGGTAATGTGAAGCGAGGACAGCCCGTTATCCTCAGCCACTTGAACCGCCCCCTGTACCAGGGCTGCGCGGCCAATCTCTTCCCAGCCCGGTCGGGTCAGGAACCGCTTGCCGGTGGCGGGGGTGAAGGGCACCGCCATTTGCAGCTTGGGGTAGTACCGCCCGCCCGCCCGTTCATAGGCATGGGCCCAGTTGTGATCGAAGATATACTCGCCCTGACTGTGCCCCTTGGCATAAAGCGGCGCGGCGGCAATCACCTGCCCTGCCGCGCGCGCCAGCAGATAACGCGGCTGCCATCCGGTGCCGGGGCCGACCGATCCGCTGTCTTCCAGCGCGCTTAGAAACCGGTGTGTGGTGAATGGGTCATTCGGAGCGCCGCCATCAGCAGCTTCCGGGCAAGCGCAGGCATCCCAGTCCTCTGCCGGTATATCCGACAGGCTGGCATAGGCCGTGATCTCAATAGCGGTGTCGCCGTCCATCTGCGCCCCGTATTTCTCTTCTTACAAGATGGGTCATGAGGCGCGAAGATCAATCGCCAGTTCGCGTGTGGCAGTCGTCGAACCCAGAACCATGAGCAGCGCATTCAAGGTCTGCATGGCAAGAAGGCTGCAGGCCCGCGCAGCAGGGTCACGGAAGATACCCTTCAAACGTCACATTATCCGCAATCCGGCGTGCTGCGGCCTCCGCCTCGGGCGAGCGGATTGTCCAGCACAGTACCGGAACGCCCCGCGCCTTCAGCTCTGCCACCGCCGGATCGGACAGGTCCTTGTGATCGTGGCTGATGAAACAGCACCCCATCTCGTCAAACCCGTCCAGCGCGCGGAATTTGTCCAGGGCTGCCTGCCCCAGTGAGGCCCATTCCGGGTCGTCGTAGCTGCCACTGGTCAATCCGCGCGGCAGATCCGGCGCAGCCTGTGCCATCGCTGCGACCGATGCCGGGTTGAAGCTCATGACCGCGACCGGCCCGTCATACCCCTGCAGCTCCGCCGCCACGGCGCGTTCCAGTTCCCCGTTGACAGGGCCCATGACGCGGGATTGCTCCTTGATCTCCAAGAGCACAGGCACACGCCCCGCCACCATTGCCAGAACCTCTGACAGGCGTGGTATGCAATCCTCGCTGCCGGTCAGCTTGATCTGCCCCAGATCCTCTGCGCTGCGTCGTTTGATCTGCCCCGTCTCGCCGGTCACCCGGTCCAGCTCATAGTCGTGAAAGACCATGGGAACCCCGTCAGACGACATCTGAAGATCAAGCTCCAGCCCATATCCCGCATCGACCGCCGCCTGCACAGAAGAAAGCCCGTTTTCCGGACGCCCCTGGGTCAGGTCATGCAGCCCCCGATGCGCGATTGGCGCAGCCAGGAAGGCAGGGTGCAGGCTCATGCGATCTGGAAGATCCCCTCAATCTCCACCGCTACACCAAGCGGCAGAGACGCAGCCGAAACAGCGGATCTGCTGTGGCGGCCAGCCTCACCCAATGCTTCCACGAGGAAATCGGACGCACCGTTCACCACCTTGGGCTGATCGGTATAGTCGGCGGTCGAATTGACGAATCCGGTCAGCTTGATCACCCGAACCAGCCGGTCCAGATCACCGCCACAGGCGGCCTTGACCTGTGCCAGCAGGCTGATCGCGCACCGCCTGGCAGCGGCAGCCCCGTCTTCCGTCGACATATCGTCGCCGACTTTGCCAATGATCAGGCCGGTCTCATCGCTAGAGATCTGCCCGGACACATAAACCGTGTCCCCCACCACCACGAATGGCACGTAATTCGCCGCCGGGGCCGGGGCATCGGGCAGGCTAATTCCCATCTCGGCCAGTCGGGCCTCATAGTTGCTCATCTCGAACCTCTTTGCGCTGATGTTCTGTCGCGGCGCACCCTAGGGGCGTGACGAGACCCCGGCAAGCACCCGAACACGCCAAGACCGCGCCGAAAACGACCTTCCCCCACTTCTTTTTCTGCAATAGTCACGTCTGAGGCCTCCTACCGCTTCCACCAACACTGTCCAATGGCTGTCACACCGGCCTCTCCCCCTGTGTCCGCGGCAGCACGGGTCGAGGAGGGCCCCAATGGGGCCTGACGAGGCGCGTTCCCCGGTCGACGCGCCAAAGGCGCGGCGACATCTCCTAGCTTTCGCGGAATGCCCGGTTGAAATAGTCCGCCAGCGGGCGCAAGAGATAAGCCATCGGTGTGCGGTCCTCAGTCCGAATGAAGGCTTCCACCGGCATGCCCGGCAATAGCGTCTCACCCTCAAGCCGGGCGATTTCTCCTTCGTTCAAAACGATCTCGGCCTCGTAGAAACTGACGCCGGAAGCCTCGTCCACAAATGCATCCGCAGACACCTGCCGCACCTGTCCGAACAATTCCGGCGTGGTGCGGGAATCAAAGGCCGGGAAGCGCAGCACTACGTCCTGTCCGACAAAAACCTCATCCACATTCGTTGGCGCGATCCGGGTCGAGATCACCAGCGGCCGGTCCTGTGGCACTAGGTAAAGCACTGGCTGCGCCGCCTGAACAACCGACCGCGCCCCAAAGACGCTCAGCCCGTAAACAACCCCGTCCACAGGTGCTCGGATTTCGGTTTCGCTCATCTGTCGGCTCAGGGCGCGGGCGCGCTCGGACAATTCCGCCTGTTCCACGCGCACCTCACGCAGTTGCGCTATGGCCTCTTCCCGGCGTTCCGTCTCAATTTGAAGGATCTGCAACTCAATCTCAGTGATCCGCCCCGCGGCCTCCGCGGCGCTTGCCTCCAGCTCTCCGATGGTGCCCAAGAGCCGGGCGCTTTCACGACGCAGGGCCAGCCCGCGCGACGCTTCCGCAAGGCCCCTGTCGATCAGATCCTGCACGTTGACCAGTTCCAGTTCCACCAGGTCGCGCTGATCGGTCAAGGCAGCGCTTTGGGCCGCGATCCCCTCCAGCTGTGCGCGGATCTGATCGGCGCGGCGGTTCAGCTGGTCGGTGGCCTGGATCAGGCTGGTTGCACGCGCCGCGAACAGATTGCGCTGACCTTCCAGAAGTTCGGCCAGATCGGCATCATCAGAGGCCGCTTCCAGCAAATCCGCGGGGAAGGAGATTTCGGTGGCAAGGTCACGCTCCGCCTCCAGTCGGGCCTGGCGAGCGCGCCATTCGTTCAGCTGCGCATTGGCAACCGACAGGCCAGAGCGAAGGTCCGACGGGTCGAGCCGCATCAGCACGTCCCCCTCGGCCACGCGCTGTCCCTCGATCACATCAAGCGACAGAACCACCCCGCCTTCAGGGTGCTGCACGGCCTGGCGGTTGCGATCGACCTCGATCTGGCCAGACGCCACCACCGCACCTGCGATATTCGACAAGGTCGCCCAGGCCCCGAAGCCGCCGACAAGGGCCACCAAAGCCAGAACCCCCAACGTCATCGGTCCGCGCACGGACCACGCGTTTTGAGACGCATCACCGGACATCAGCTGATCCCCCCTGTCACTGACGGCGCGCGCGACGCGGCTGTCACCTGATCGGCGTTTTGCAGAACCTTGGCCAAGACCTCATCGCGCGGCCCAAACATGCGCGAACCGCCATTGTCCAGAACCAGCAGCATGTCGCATTCGCGGATGGCTGCCGGGCGGTGCGCCATGATCAGCACCGCATTGCCCGCCGCTTTCATGCCCCGGATCGCCCTGTTCAAGGCTTCTGCCCCATCGTTGTCGAGGTTCGAATTCGGTTCATCCAGAACCAACAGAACCGGGTCGCCATAAAGTGCCCGCGCCAAGCCGATCCGTTGAATCTGGCCACCTGAAAGCCGGCTTCCACCCGCGCTCATCCGTGTGTCATAGCCTTCGCTCTGGCGTCGTATCAGGGCATCCGCATCGGCGCGCTGCGCGGCCTGCACCACCTTGGCGGGATCTGGCTGCGCTTCGAGTCTTGCGATATTTTCGGCCAGCGTCCCGTCAAACAGCGTCACGGCCTGCGGCAGGTAGCCGATCAATTGGCCAAGCGTATCGGGGTCATATTGATCCAGCGTCGCGCCATCCAGCCGGATCTGACCGCCAGCCGGCTTCCACACGCCCGTAATGGCCTTGGCCAGCGTTGACTTTCCCGCACCGGAGGGCCCGATTATTCCAACCGCCTGCCCGGGCTGAACCCTGAAGGTGACACCGCGAAGGGTGGCCTGCGAATGGCCGGGCGGCACCACGGACAGTTGGTTAACCTCCAGCATCGCCTTGGGTCGCGGCAACGGCAGGCGGGCGGGATCCTGGCGTTCTTCTTTCAGCAGCTCCCGCAGCTTAAGGCGACCCTCGCGGGCGCGGGCGATGACTTGCCACTGGCCAATCACCATTTCGATCGGGGCAAGCGCCCGGCCCATCAGGATCGACCCGGCGATCATCGCCCCGGCTGTCAGTTCTTCCTGCAACACCAGGTAGGCACCAAGCCCCAGCATCGCCGATTGCAGGAAAAGCCGCAGGGTCTTGGTCAACGTGGTATAGCCGCCAACCCGGTCGGTCGCGGCAATCCCCTGCCCCAGGGCTTTGCCCCGCAGGACTTTCCATCGCGCCAGCGCCCGGCTTTGCATTCCTAGACTGCGCACCAATTCGGATTCGGTCTGCAGCTGCCCGGCCATGCGGTCCGCCATCAACGACGCGCCCCCGGCCTCGGACAAGGGCCCCGTGGATCGCGCCTGATTGAGCAGCGTGATCACAACCAGCAATGCCCCGCCGCTAAGCGCCAGAATGCCGAGCCAGGGGTGAAACACAAAGATCGCCATCAGGAAAAACGGCGTCCACGGCATATCGAAAACCGCCAGAAACACCGGTGAAGACAGAAGTCGCTGGATCGCCTCAAGATCCGACAGGCCGGTATGGGGTTGCCCGGTACGCCCGGCCCTTGCCAGCGTGGCGCGGAAAACGCGCTCATCCAGACGGTCCTGCAACCGCGCCCCGACGCGGGCCGCCACCCGGCCACGCACGTAATCGAGGATGCCCATGATCAGGAACAGGAACGTGACCAACAGGGACAAAGCAAGCAGCGTTTCCTCGGATCGGCTGCCAAGCACCCGGTCATAGACCTGAAGCATGTAAAGCGGACCTGTCAGCATCAGAGCATTGGTGAACATGCTGAACAGGAACACCGCCCAGATGAGTCGCCCATTTCCGCCACCGGCAAGGCTTAGCTCATCTGCCGGCGCGTTTCGGCTGGAATGTGCCTGTCTGCTGATCTCAAAATTCGCCTTGCTGGTGAATCCGTGTGTTCGGTTTCACATATTGTTGACTGCCCTGCCACATTATCCATCAAAAGCGGGAAATCTGCCATTGCCCTATGGCGTACACCTTTGAATTGAGGTCAGAGACCCTATTATCGAATATAGACTACGAAAGCCTTGACGAGAATCCAATTGACTGCTGCCGCTGCCAAATCCCGTTTTCGCGTTGCCCTGTCTGCGCTACCGCTGCTTGCCCTGATGGCTTGCGGCCCCGCCGTGCTGCCCGGGGCATCCGAGATCAATGACCCGACCGAGGATTCCAACCGTGCGATGTTTGGTCTGAACGTTGCGGTTGACCGTGCGCTCGTGCGGCCCGTGGCAATTGGCTACGGCACCGTCGTGCCGGAACCCGTGCGTGACGGGATCAGCAACGCCTCGTCCAACCTGAATCAGCCGCTTTATGTGGTGAACAACATCCTGCAACTGCGGCTGGACGATGCCCTTCGCAACACCTTCCGCTTCCTGATGAACAGCACCTTCGGCCTTGGCGGCCTGCTGGACCCGGCGGCAGAGGCGGGGCTTTATGCTGAGGAAACAGATTTCGGTGAAACCCTGCATATCTGGGGCGCGTCCGAAGGGGCTTATGTGGTGCTGCCACTGCTTGGCCCCTCGACCAGCCGCGATACGGCCGGGTTCATTGTCGATACGGTCATGAACCCCACCCGGCTGGCCTTTGCTGCGCCTGAAAGCGACTATATCTCCGGGGCCAATGCGGCCAACACGCTGAACACCCGGTATGAACTGCGGGATGAGATTGACCGGCTCTACTTCGAAAGCGCCGATGGCTACGCACAGGCGCGTTTGATCTATCTGCAAAACCGCCGGTATGAGCTGCGCGGCGACCAGCCGACGGATTACGCTGATCCCTATGCAGACCCGTATTCCGACCCCTATGCCGATTCCTACCTTGACCCTTATGAGGATCCCTATGCCCAGTAAGTTCAGCCTTTCCCGGCGGGCCTTTCTCGGAATTAGCAGCGCAAGTCTCGCCGCTCTTTCCGTGCCACACCGCCTTTGGGCGCTGACCGTTGGCGCGGCACAATCATTGGTACAGGGGCTGGTGGCGGATCTCTATGACCTTATCAACTCGGGCCACTCCGAAACCCGGATGTATTCAGAGTTCGGCAACCTGCTGGACCGCTATGCCGATATGCCGATCATCGCGCAGTCGGTGCTTGGTGTGGACTGGCGGCGGGCGTCTTCGGCACAGCGCAGTGCCTTCGTCGATGCGTTCAGCGGGTACATTTCACGAAAATACGGCAGCCGCTTCCGTGAACTGATCGGCGGCCAGATCGAAGTGACCGGCGCCCGTGCGATCCGCAATTTCTTCGAAGTAACATCAGTTGCACAGCTTCGCGGCGAGGCGCCGTTTGATGTGATCTGGCTGGTGTCGGACGGTTCTGGACAGGCGCGAGTCTTCAACCTGATCATTGAAGGCATCAACCTGCGGACAACCGAAGCGGAAGAGGTCGGCGCGATACTGGACCGCAACCGCGGCGACCTTGACGCGATGATCGCCGATCTGCGCAACGCAAGCTAATAAAAGGCATCGGGGCACAAGTCGCTGCCCCGGTGCCCCTGATCAGTTCCGGTTCGCCCCGAGCAGCCCAAGCACCTCCATCAGGATCTGTTCCGCAATATCCGGCCTGCGGCCCGGCGTGTCCTCGATCGGTTCGGGGCGCGCTTCTTCGGCCGGGTCGATCATCGGCAAGGGACGCGGCGGCAGGCCGTCGTGGATCGTCTCCATCGTCTGGCGCCAAATCTCGGCTGGCAGGCCGCCACCGGTGACGCCGGACATCGGCGAGTTGTCGTCATAGCCCATCCACACCCCGGCCACATAATCCGCTGTGAAGCCGATGAACCACGCATCGCGGGCCGATGTTGTGGTACCGGTTTTACCTGCCACGGGCCGGTCAGGCAGCTGCGCCCGCTGACCCGTGCCATTGGCCACGACCTGGGCCATCATATAGGTCAGCTGCCGCGCTGCGAATTCCGAGATCACCCGTTCGCGTATACCGCCGCCCT
This sequence comes from Nioella aestuarii, assembly GCF_050896395.1. Classification (NCBI taxonomy): domain Bacteria; kingdom Pseudomonadati; phylum Pseudomonadota; class Alphaproteobacteria; order Rhodobacterales; family Paracoccaceae; genus Nioella; species Nioella aestuarii. Next base: position 246,617 of record NZ_JBPBBA010000002.1, read on the forward strand.
GGCCCATCATCGGCTCCGTGTCCCCCACAAGCCGCAGGTCGATCAACCCATAGGGCGTCACTGCAGAGCCGCCGTTCAGGATGCCCGCATATGCGCCCGTCATCTCGATCAAGGTGCTTTCAGACGCGCCGAGCGCCAGCGCCGGGCCAAGCGCGAGGTCACTCTCGATGCCGAATTCTGACGCCACTGTGCGCACCAGGTCACGACCCACTTCCTCTGACAAACGCACTGCGGGCGTATTCAACGAGGCCCTCAGCGCTTCTGTCAGTGTCACTGTGCCATAGAATTCGCCGGTGTAGTTTCGCGGGCTGTAGGGGCCAGACCCCGGCACATTGATCGTTAGCGGCGCATCCTCGACCGTGTCGTCAAAGCGCCATCCAAGATCGAGCGCCGTGGCATAAACGAACGGCTTGAACGCCGATCCGGTCTGCCGCATCGCCATCGTCGCGCGGTTGAACAGCCCGGTGCCTTCCTGCCTGCCGCCCACCATAGCGCGCACCGCGCCGTCTGCCGACATCACGATAATCGCGGCTTCAGCCTCTGATCCTTCACGCACCTGATTCTCGAACACGTCCACCAAAGCGGCCTCTGCGGCCTCCTGCATACGCGGATCGAAAGTGGTGCGGATTATGACGTCCTCGGTGGTCTCCCGCAGCAGGAAGTCGGGGCCTTGCGTCATCACCCAGTCTGCGAAATAGCCACCCGCGCGGGCCTCGGCAGCTTCAGACAAAATGGCTGGGTTGGCGCGGGCTTCGGCAGCTTCAGCAGCGGTCAGATAGCCCTGCTCCTCCATCAGCCCCAATACAACGGCCGCTCGATCCTGAGATCGCTGCAAGTTCGAAGTCGGCGCGAAACGCGACGGAGCAGTCAGAAGCCCGGCCAGCATTGCGCCCTCCTGCGGGGTGATCTCGGCGGCGGAATGACCGAAATAGCGCTGCGACGCCGCTTCGACCCCATAGGCCCCGGCCCCCATATAGGCGCGGTTGAGATAGATCGTCAGGATCTCCTGCTTGGTGTAGCGCAGCTCCATTGCCACAGAAAACGGCAGTTCCTGGATCTTGCGCCACAGGCTGCCACGGCGGCAATCGGCCTCATAATCGGCCTCGCTTTCCCATTCCTCAGGATCAAAGGCCACGCCAAGACACAAGAGCTTGGCCACCTGCTGCGTGATCGTCGAGCCGCCATGCCCTTCTAGCGGGCCGCGCCCTTCTCGCAGGTTGATACGAATGGCCGAGGCAATGCCGCGCGGGGAAATGCCCCAATGGCGGAAAAAACGCCGGTCCTCGGTGGCGACAATCGCGTTGACCACATGTTCCGAAACCGTTTCCGTGTCGATCAGCCCACCATATTGCTCGCCCCGCCAGGCAAAGACGTTGCCATCCCTGTCAAGCATGGTCACCGACCCGCGCGCGCGACCGTCCACAAGCTCGGTCATCGGGGGCAGTGTGGAATAGATATAGGCCGTCGCGCCCGCAAGGATCAGGACAAGGGCCAGTGTGGCGCGCCAGATGATGCCGAAGATGATCCGCCAGATCATTCGGAAGAACGCTCCAATGGCCCCGCGGATGTCACCCCGCCGCCGTTGCGGGGAACGCCGTCGCGATCTGCCGGATTTTCGGGCAGAGCCACCAGACCCGGAAGAGCGCGACGATTTCGCAGGCGCAGCATTTCTGCGCTCCGCGACAAGCCTGCGGCCCGAACGGGGGCTTCGCCCACCTCTATTACCTGATGCACTCATACCTGATCCTGCTCTCTTTTGATCGCAACATAGGGGATTCCGAGTCGTTTGTGGAGGGTTCTCGCCGCACTGCCGAAATTCCATTTCGCCCAATAATTAGTCGTTTGCCCGATTTCGTGCAAAAATTTTGCAAACCGCCCCAAAACTGCCACCCGATTCCTCCTCCCTTCGTTGCTCTTAGGCTCGTCACGTCCTGCATTGAGCGCGTCTGGGTCGCAGAGCCCAAAACTACGGAAGGGTAAAACCGTGAAACTCATCATTGCAGCAATCAAGCCGTTCAAGCTGGAGGAGGTCCGTGAAGCTCTGACCTCTATCGGCGTGCGGGGCATGATGGTGACCGAGATCAAGGGCTTCGGCTCTCAGTCCGGGCACACCGAAATCTACCGTGGCGCAGAATATGCCGTGAACTTCGTTCCCAAGGTGAAGCTGGAAATCGTCGTCGCGGATTCCATGGCCGACCAGGTTGTGGAAACCATTCAGACCACTGCCAAGACCGACAAGATCGGTGACGGCAAAATCTTCGTCCTCGACGTTTCCGCTGCTGTGCGTGTCCGCACCGGCGAGACCAATGACGACGCCCTTTAAGCAACTGTCAGAACCAGGGATAAAAACCATGCAAGTCAGAAAGTTTCTTCCGGCAGTTGCCCTAGCGGCCGTACTGCTGCCCACCATGGGCCTCGCACAAGAGGCCGAAGCCGTACCGACCTTTGACGAGATCGGCCCCTATATCATGACCACCCTGCTTTTCTGCATGGCAGGGTTCCTGGTCTTCTTTATGGCCGCCGGATTTGCCATGCTGGAAGGCGGGCTTGTTCGTTCCAAGAACGTCACGATGCAGATGACCAAGAACATCGCGCTCTTCTCGATCGCGGCCATCATGTATTGGTTGATGGGCTTCAACCTGATGTACCCGGGCGACTTCAACGGCTATGTCGGCAGCTTCTTCCAGCAGACCGTTCTGGATCCAGTTGGCGTTTCCGCCGCCGATGCGGCGCTTGACTATGCGTCGGTCGGGTCTGACTTCTTCTTCCAGCTCGTGTTCGTTGCAGCAACGGCATCCATAGTGTCCGGTGCGCTTGCAGAGCGCATCAAGCTGTGGCCCTTCCTGATCTTCGTCGTTGTCCTGACCGGCGTCATGTACCCGATCTCCGGCTCCTGGCAGTGGGGCGGCGGCTGGCTGTCTGAAGCAGGCTTCTCCGACTTCGCTGGCTCGACCATCGTGCACTCCGTGGGTGGCTGGGCCGCTCTGGCCGGTGCCCTGATCCTCGGTCCGCGTATCGGCAAGTATGGCAAGGATGGCAAGGTCAACCCGATCCCGGGTTCGAACCTGGCGCTCGCAACGCTCGGCACCTTCATCCTGTGGCTGGGTTGGTTCGGCTTCAACGGCGGCTCGCAGCTGGCCATGGGCACCGTCGGTGACGTGTCTGACGTCAGCCGTATCTTCGCCAACACCAACATGGCTGCTGCAGCTGGTGCTCTTGCTGCGATGATCCTGACGCAGGTTATGTTCGGCAAGGTCGACCTGACCATGGTGCTGAACGGCGCGCTGGCCGGCCTCGTGTCGATCACCGCAGAACCGCTGGCCCCGACGCTCTTCGGTGCGCTCTGGATCGGTGCAGTCGGCGGTGTGATCGTGGTCTTCGCGGTTCCCTTCCTCGACAAGCTCAAGATCGACGACGTTGTCGGTGCTATCCCGGTCCACCTGTTCGCCGGTATCTGGGGCACCATTGCCGTGGTCTTCTACAATGACGGCGCCAACATTGCGACGCAGCTGATGGGCATTGCCGCCTATGGCGTGTTCACCTTCGTCGGCAGCCTGATCGTCTGGTTCATCCTCAAGGCAGTTATGGGCATCCGCGTCAGCGAAGAAGACGAGATCAAAGGTCTCGACATGTCTGAGCTGGGTATGGAAGCCTATCCGGAGTTCTCCAAAGGCTGATTACACAAAGCATCTGGCTCCGGGCTCTCCCTTTTACCGGAGCCAGACTGAGCGGAAAGCGGCGTCCCATCGGGGCGCCGCTTTTCTATTAAAGGGATCACAACCCACAAAAAAACCCGCCACGCAAGGGCGTGGCGGGGATCTTCAGGGAAGCAGAAAACGATTAGATTTCGCCTTCGATCCAGCTTTGCAGGGCCGCTTTCGGGGCGGCGCCGATTTTGTTCGAAACGACCTCACCACCCTTGAAGAGAAACAGGGCGGGAATCCCTCTTACACCAAGCTGCATTGGGGAATTCGGATTCTCGTCTACGTTGATTTTGACGATTTTCACCTTGCCGGCCATCTCTTCCGAGATTTCTTCCAGCGCGGGGCCGATTTGGCGGCACGGGCCGCACCATTCGGCCCAGAAATCCACCACGACGGGGATATCGGATTGTTTGACTTCAGCGTCAAATGTTGCGTCAGTGACGGCGGTGGTGGCCATATCTAGCCCTCCTGGAGAGAATTTTCACGAGTCAGGGGCGAAACCTATGGGCGGCTATGGGCAAGGTCAAGCGACTGAAACACCCAAGCGCAATCATGTGATCGGCGCGGCACAGACAAAAATCAGGGGGGGGCCACCTATACACCCCCTGTACCCCCCCATACACCGGGTGTGCAGACGTTTTGCGGTTTCGCCGACTGCGTCGTCGATCCAAGAGCGGCCCTCCTCAACCCCCGGCTGGCGTCGGAGGCCTCGTCAGGCCGCGTTGCCACGAAAGACTGGGCGGGTCTGTGTGTCCGTTCATATGGCAGCTTAGCTGGCGAGTTTGGGATGCCTCCGGCGGGGGTATTTCAGGCAAAGAAGAAAGCCGGTGGCTGAATGACGGCAGGTCATCTCGGCTCTGTCCTTGCCCGGATCAGGGCCGGGGTGGTGAGCTCGGCCGGCAGCGGCATCAGCCAGGCGGGGCGGGTCCAGAGGATGGCGGTGTCGATCCGTATGTCGGGGTAAATGGCGGCGAGCATTTCAGCATAGGCGCCCATCTGGCGGAGGATGCCTTCGGGAGTGTCCTCGGCCCGGTCGGGCGCGGTGGCGTTTGATTTGAAATCCACGGCGAGGATGTGATCGGCGGCGATGATCAGCCGGTCGATCTGACCCAGAAGGGTGCGGCCAAGGGTTGGGCTCGGGGCGGTCAGCGTGACCTCGGCCAGCGCGTCATCGATAAAGAGTGCAGCGAGGGCGGGGGTGGTGAGGCAGGTAGTGGCCTCCTCAAAGAGCTCTGCCAGGTCGACGTCGGAGAGATCTCCTTCCACCGCGAGGATGCCGGGAGCGGCGGCGCGCCAACCCGATTGCGGCAGGTCGGGCAGATGTTCCAACAGCAGGTGCAGGCGACGGCCACGCAGTTTGGCGGCGTCTTCATCGAGGCCCGAGCCGTCGCCAGGCAGCGCCTTGGCACCGCCGAGGTCTGACGGCGACAGCGTCGTTGCATCACGCGGGCGGGTTTTGGGGCGGTTGTGCAGCCAATCCGGCAAAGCTGTGGCCTGCGGAGCGGGTTGAGCACTGTGGTCCATAACCGTCCAGTCGCCGGTTTCCAGACGCCAGCCCTGCCCCGTGGGCATCGGGTGGGGCGTCGCGTTGCAAGCCTGGGCCGCGGCGAGGATATGGGGATACCACCCTTCGTTCTCGCCCTTGGCAATGTCACCGGCTGCCGCCACGATCAGCCAACTTTCCGCGCGCGTCATGGCAACATAAAGCAGGCGGTTGCGTTCCTCGACCTCGCGCGCGGCGGCTTCATCGAACAAGTCACGCATCGCGGCAGGGCTGTCATCCTTTCGACCGGCCCAACAGACGGGGCCACCCTCTGTCGTGAACAGTTTGGGCGCGGTGTGGTTGCTTTGCCGATAGGCGGTGTCGGGCAGGATGACGACGGGGGCCTCAAGCCCCTTGGCTCCATGAACGGACATGACGCGGATCTGATCGCCAGCGCTGCCCGGATCACGCTTGATCTGCACATCGTCGGCCTGAAGCCAGCCGGTAAAACCGGTGAGGCTGGGCACCTCCATCCGCTCATAGGCCAGCGCCTGCGCCAACATCGCGTCGATGCCGTCCTCGGCTTCGTTGCCCATCCGGGCCAGCAGGTTACGGCGCCCATTATGGCGGATCAGGATGCGTTCCAGCAAATCATATGGGCGCAGGAAATCGGCGTGGTTGCGCAGATCTTCCAGCATTGCGACGGTGGCTTCGTCCATATCGCGGCGCTGTTGCAGGACGCGCCACAGATAGCCGCGATCGCGGCCATAGGCGAGGTCGTGCAGTGCCTTTTCGGACCAGCCGCAAAGAGGCGAGCGCAGGACAGCGGCGAGCGACAGATCATCCTCGGGCGTCGCAAGGAAGGACAGAAGCGCCGTCAGATCCTTGACCGCCAGTTCCGCAGCCAGCCGCATCCGGTCGGCCCCGGCAATCGGCAGGCCCTGTTCCTTGATTGCGGCGATCAGTTCGTGAAACAGGTCTGACCGGCGCTGAACGAGGATCAGGATATCGCCCGCCGTGACCGGGCGGCGTGTACCTTCGACGGTGATCGGCGTGCCATCCCTGATCATGCGCTTGATGTCAGCCGCAATGGCGCGGGACAGGCGCACGGTGTGATGATCGTCAGCCAGTTGATCAACGGGATCGTCCCAGTCAGGCTTTTCCGCGCTGTCCGACTTTTCGACGACCGGCCAGATATCAACGCGCCCCGGAAGATCCTGCTTGAAGGCGATGTGAGTGACGTCCTGCCCCACGCCCGCGCTGGCCGGGCCTTCGAACACCTTGTCGACCAGATGCAGGATCGGCGGGGCAGACCGGAAGGAATGGGCCAGAGCACAGGATTGAAACGCGGCCTCTGCATTCTGCAGGCGGGCGGCGAAATGGTCTCGCATCCGGTCGAACCCGTCGGGGTCGGCGCCCTGAAAGGAATAGATTGACTGCTTCTTGTCGCCGACGACGAAGATGGTGCGCTCAACCTCGGACCGCGCGCCCGACCCGGCGGCGAATTCCTCGGCCAGTTGGGCGACGATATCCCATTGGGCAGGCGAGGTATCTTGCGCTTCGTCCACCAGAATGTGGTCGATGCCGCCATCGAGCCGGAAGAGCACCCATTGTGCCACGCCGCTATTGGCAAGCAGGCGGCGTGTGGCGAGGATCAGGTCGTCGAAATCGAGCCAGCCACGGGCGGACTTGGCGGCGTCATAGGCGGGCAGGAAGCCACGGGCAAATCGGTGGAGGGCGAGGGTCTTTTCAGCCGCGAGGAGGGCGCGGCGTATCGGGCGGGCCTCTGCCAGGCGGTGTCCGAACTCCGTAAGCTGGTCCAGATCCTCGCCCATGGCAGCGATGACGGCCTTGTTGCCGAACAACATCGGGCGGGGCTGATCAGGGTCCTTTTTGGCGTCGGAAGCAGAGAGCAGCGCCTTTTCGATCTTTTCCAGATCAGACAAACGGGGGGCATCCCAAGGGAAATCCGGGATCGCGGACACCGCGGCCTTGTGGTGGCTGTAGCTCGGATTCAGCCCAGGCATCAGCTTGTGGCACAGATCACGCTCGTCGCCGGTGAATACTTGTGCCAGCAGGGTTGCTTGATCCAATCCTTTCGGCAGGTCGAACCAGGCCATGATATCCGCGTCCGGCCAGTCGGTTTCAAAGGCCAGCCGTTTGCCCAGTAGCGCACGGATCAGTGGCATGGGATCGTCACCCGACACATGTGCAGCCAGCGCATCGACCGCATCTTGCCCGTCGCCATCGGCCAGCCCGTCCAGCACATCGGCGCACAGCATCGCCTGCGCGCGTTCATCCATTTCGGTGAAGTTCGGGGCCACCCCCGCCTCTAACGGAAAGCGGCGCAGGACGGCGGAACAGAACGAGTGAATCGTCTGGATCTTCAGACCGCCCGGCGTCTCGATCGCGCGGGCGAAGAGTGTGCGAGCATGGGATAGAAGCGCAGAGGTCAGCGCGCCCGCGTCCATCCCCAAATGCAACAGGTCGCTGCGCAGGTCGGCATCTGGCTTCATCGCCCATTCGCCAAGCCGCTTGAACAGGCGGTTCTGCATCTCGGATGCGGCGGCCTTTGTGTAGGTCAAACAAAGGATGCGTTCGGGCGGAACATCTTGTAGAAGAAGCCGCGCAACGCGATCAGTTAGAACCCGCGTCTTGCCGCTGCCTGCATTGGCGGACAGCCATGTGGAGGCCGCAGGGTTGGCGGCGGTGATCTGGGCGGTTGTGGCCTCGTCGAACTTCAGGGTCATCGGCCCACCTTTTCGGTTTCCGCCGCCATCGTTTCATCCCATTCCCCGAACCGGGCGAGGTGATCATAGTCGCCCTCGAACAACACCTTTTCCATCGCGCGACGCGAGGTGAAGCCATTGTTTTCGTTTCCATAATGGTCCAGAAGCTTGCCAAAACCCTCGATGATCTCAGCCAGCTCGCCCGGGCTGACGGGATGGTCGCGCACATCACCCCCCGACCCAAGCGCGACATAGGCAATAAGAGCGGTATCCATAGGCTCTCCGAACGCGCCTTTCGCGGCCATTGCGGCCTCTAGCCATAGCTGTTTGTTGAACGCTTTTTCCTGATCCTTGGAGGGCGCGCTTCCGGTCTTGTAATCATATATAAGAATACGCCCATCCGGGGCCTTGTCGATCCGGTCGGCGGTACCGGTCAGGGTAAAGCCCGGCGCGCCCAGCTCCGCCTGGCCTTTTTCTTCCAGCTTCCACGGGGCACCCAGCTCGCGGCGGTCCCGTTCGGTCGCAATGAACCAGGGCGCGATTTTCTCGATCCGGGCACGCCAAAGGCGGCGGGCGGCAGGCCAGGGGGCGGTGCCGTCCAGCACCTCCTCAGCGATTTGCAACAGCAGCGCCTCTGGCTGATTGGGCAGGCCATCCCATGTGGCTTTGATGAATCGGCGCAGCACGTCATGCAGGATCGTGCCGCGCAACGGCGCATCGGGCGACTGGCGCAGGGGATCGAGCGGCTTGAGGTCCAGCACCTTGCGCGCATAGACCCAGTAGGGATCGCGGATCAGCTTTTCGACCTGCGTCACGGACAGGCTGTTGGGGCGTTGATCTGCGGGCGGCGCAGGCGCGGGGCGTCTGGCGGGTGCAATGCGGGCTGCCGGTTCATCCAGCCGCTCGGCCATGGTCAGCCAGTCGCGGCCCCGCGCAACCATCGCCTCCAGCGCCGCTGCGCTTTCCTCGCTTGCGCCCTTCATCAGGTTCACGATCCGGTTCAGCCAGCGCGACGGCACGGTTTCTGTTTCCGCATCACGCTTGGCACGGCACAGCCAGACCTCGGCCCCAGTCACCGATTGCTGGAAATCATGTGCAGACAGGCCAATTACACGATCGGGCAAGCGCAGCCCCGCCTTGGAGCGCATCCAGCGATTGAGCCACGGGTCAGCCCCCGGCGCAGAGGGCCAGGAGCCTTCGTTCAACCCCGCCAGAATAACCAGGTCGGCGCCCATGACGCGCGCCTCCAACGTGCCCCAGATCATGATGTCGGGATGCGGGGCCAGCGGATCGCGCGCCTCTTCTTCGCGCAGCACTGCCCCCACGAAATCGCGGTATTCCGCAGCGGTCATCGTGCCGCCTGCGTCGGCCTCTCGTTCCAACGCCTGCATCTGAGCACAGGCTTTCTCTCCCTCCTCCTTTTGCCACAGCATACCTGCATCCACGCCCCCAGGACCGGCGGCCAGCAGACAGGTGGCGGCCAAATGCTTTGTGACGTGATCGGCCAGAGCTTGCGTCCCCGGCGCGTGCAGGGACAGGGCGGCCTCGGCAACCCAAACGGCCCAGTCCATGGCGCCCGGATCGGTTGCGCGCTTGGCGGCCCAGTCCACCAGATCGGCGCGGGTTGGAAAGGGCAGTTTGCCCCGCAGCAATTGAAGTTCCAGATCACGCGTGCGGCGCAGATGGTCGCCGCGCGCCTCGTTTCCAGAATGGGTCAGCGGGTGCTTGAGCAAAACCAGCAGATCCTCTGCGGTCATCCGGTCCGACAACCCGCCCGCCACATGCAAGAGCAGACGCCCTGGCGCGGTCTGTGAGAGCGGCTCGCCAGCGGAATCGTCGGGCTCGATCCGCCAGCGGTCCAGCGCCGCCGTGACCTGCCGTGTCAACGCCCGATCCGGGCTGATCAGCGCAGCGCGTTTGCCCTCGTCGATGGCGCGGCGCAGGCGTAGGGCGATGACGGCAGCCTCCAATTGCGGGCTGGACGCTTCGATCAGGGTGAGGGCCTCGGTGGCCTCCGAGACCTGGGTAAACTTCGGGCCTTCCTCCAACCACTGATCCGTCACGGGGGCGGGGCGCAATGCCAGCGAAATCAGCCGGTTGCGGGCGGGGTTGGCGGGCGCACCACTGCCCCAGACCCGCACGTCGCCGGGGTGAATCCCCACCCGTGCGGCGAAGCTGGCAAAGCGGAATTGAGGGTGATCCTCGCCGCCGCTCAGGCTGTCCTCCATCTGGTCCGTCAGCCGGTCCCAGACCGCGCGGGGCTGGTCGAAATCGAAGCCCGGCAGGATCACCGCACCTTGCGGCAGCCGTGCCACCGCCTCCATAAAACGGGCCGTGGGGCCACGCGACCCGGTGGAACCTGCGACGATGATCGGATGATCGGGCGGGGCCACGGACCACAGCGACACCAGCCGGTCCACCACGGCGGCTTGCCGCGCCTCGACCGACATGTGATCGTCGCTGCCCGCGAAATAGGGCGCGACGATGCCAAGGAATTTCTGCGACCGCTGCCAATGGGCGGAATGGTTGCCAACATCAAGCCCTGCCACGGCCTCTGGCGTCACGGCTTCTTCCTGCATTTCGCCCATCAGATCGGCGAGGCTGTCAGACAGGCCATAGAGCGAAGATCGCGGCGCGAGATCCGGTTCCCGATCAAGTAGCGCCGAAACGGTTTGCGACAGTTGCAGCCGCAGCCGGAGGGGTGAGATCGCGGGCGGAAGCCCCGACATATCCGGGCGGCGTGCAAGGTCCGTCACAAGTTTGATCTGCGGCAGGAAACCAGCACCCTTTTCGGCGTAGATCGCGCGCAGGCGACGCTGAGTGCGGGAGGTGTTAACGTAGATCTCCACCCGAGCCAGCGCGTGCGGTGGCTGGCCCGTCAGGCGCTCGGCCACGCCTTTGACCAGCGCGGCGGTGAAATCGACGCCCAAGGGCGTGGCGAAGACACGGGGGGTGGGGGTGGCTTCAAACATGTATCACCATTTCCTCGGCCAGTCCGATCCCTTCGGGGTGGCCCACATCGGCCCAATGCCCCTGATAGGGCGTGCCGAACATCCTGCCCCTGGCCATCGCCGCGCACCAGACCTCATGCAGGGAAAATGGCCCCTCGGGATAGCCCTGCAAGAGATGCGTTTTGAGGATCTGCGCGCCGGAATAGACTTCTCCCGTCTTGTCCCAGCTTAGCCTGCCTTGCGCGTCACGGGTGAAATCGCCCCCTTCTTGCCGCCCCACGGCGCGGGATTGCGGGACCATCAGGGTCAGGACGTCCATCTGTTCCGGATCCCATGCGGCGGCCAGCGTTGCCAGCGCATTGGGGCCGGACCAGACCGCATCGGCATTGAGGGTAAAGATCGTCCGGGCATCAAGCAGCGGCAGCGCATGGCGTATACCGCCTGCACTATCTAGGATCAGCGGTTGTTCTTCGGAAAACGCGACATCCGCCATTCCCGCAAGATGGGCGCGCATCTGGTCCGCATGATAGTGGCCGTTGACCACGATCCGCCTCACACCCGCACCCCGCGCCTGTTCCAGGGCGTGGTCAATCAGGGCGCGTCCCGCGACCGGGATCAGCGGCTTGGGCCGGGTTTGCGTCAGCGCCCCCATGCGGGTTCCGAACCCGGCGGCTAGGATCATGCAGGCGGTCGGGGTCATGGCCCGAGACCTGGCAGCAACGGGCGCATTGCGGCGGCAAGATCCGTCAACGCAGGGTGGTCCAGCGCCTCGGTCACATGGGCGTAGACGCGTGGCAGATGGGCCAGGTAGGCGGGCTTGTTCCGGTCCCGCGCCAGACGGCGGAAGACGCCGATGATCCGCAGGTTGCGCTGAAAGCTGAGCAATGCGCATTGGGTGGCAAACGGGGCCTTGTCCAGATCCAGCGCCTGCGCATAGCGGGCAGTCATCGCAGCGGCGATATCGTCAGCAACATCGCGGCGGGCATCCTTGATGAAGGACAAGAGGTCATAGCCCGGAGGGGCCAGCACAGCGTCCTGAAAATCCAGCAGACCAACGCGGGTCAGGCCAAGCCTGTCCGGCAACCATAGCAGGTTTTCCGCATGAACATCGCGCAGGGCGGGGACAAGCGGTTCGGTGAAGACGCTGGCAAACTGCGCCTGCATTTGTGTCAGTGCGGCTTCGGTCTTGGGGCCGTCCGGCAGCGCGATGCGGGTCATTTCCGCCATCACATGCGGGGTCAGGGCAGGCAACGTCCACCCGTCGCGATTGCGGGCCAGATGGATCAGAACATCGTTTGCGGCAAGGCAGGCTTCGGGCAGGTCGGTGCCCAGCGCAGTGAAATCACGATCGCCCAGATCCTCCAACAGTATCAAACCCTTGTCCTTGTCGGACCCGATAATCTGCGGCGCAGAGAGCCCCAGCCCACGCAGTTTGGCGGCGATGCTGAGGAAGGCGTCGAAAGCCGCGCGATCCTCGGGTGGGGCCAGCATCAGAACCGCGCTGGTTCCGTCCAGTGTGAGGCGGTCATAGCGCCGTGCAGAGGCATCGCCAGCCAATGCCACGCGGTCCGCCATGCCCCAGCCAATCCCTTCCAGAAACGCGTGCGCTGTATCGCTCATGCAGGCACCAGTGCGCTTAGCCGGTCGGCCCAAAGCTCTGGTCTATCGCTCGAAAAGGTCACGGACCGCGCATCGTCCTGCCCCGGCACCATCCGCAGCGACAGCCACAGGGCGCGGGCGGGCATTTCATCGCCCAATCGGTCGGGCCATTCCACAAGGCAGATCGCCGTGTCAAAGGCGTCGGTCAGGCCCAGTTCATCGACCTCTTGCGGATCGCTGAGGCGATAAAGGTCGGCATGCCAGATCTCCTGCCCCGCAGCCTCGTAGGTCTGGACCAAGGTGAATGTCGGGGAGGGCACGTCCTCCACCCGACCCTCTGCCGCCTGCAGATGCTGGATCAAAGACCTGGCGAAATGGGTTTTCCCGGCACCCAGATCGCCATCGAGGCAGAGGATATCGCCCGGTTCCAACTGTTCCGACAGATGGGCAGCCAATCGCGCCGTGGCCTCTGGCGAGGGCAGCGTAATCTTGGACAGGATGGGTCTGGCGGTGTTCGGCATGTGCGCGAGTTTACCAAGGCCCCACCAAGCCGCAACCACGCCCGAACATTCAGGACGAGGAAATCAGCGCCGCCTGCGGTTCTTCTGCCTCTTCCATATCGGCAACAGGCACCGGCAGGGTACCCGAGGCCGTTTCCCGCACAAAGCCCACAAGGCTTGCCCCGCCTTTCAGTGGCGCAATGCGGCAGATGAGATAACCGCCTTCCGGCAGCGCAACTCTGTCAGTCCAGGCGGTTCGATCCGCATAGCCGCCGACGAAATCCCGGATCTCGCCCCACAGTGGGGTTGGCGCACAGGCCGATTGCCAGTGGCCTGTGGCCTCTGACACCGTGGCCACCGGGTCAGGCCATAGTTCCGCATAGGCGCGGTTGCCCATGACAAAACGGCCATCGCGGGAAAACACCGCCAGCGCCTCGGCATTGTCGTCTAGCACCGATTGGTACAGGTCCAGATCACCCCGGAACTTGCGGGTCAGGGTCACTTCCTGGCTGATATCTTCGAAGAGAAACGCCACCGCCCCATCCGCATGGGGCCTGCCAATCACGCGGAACGTCTGGCCATTGGGCAGGTTCCACATCTCCTGATAGGTGCCGTCACGGGCGGCCTGCTCCAACTCACCCAGCCCGGCGCGCCAGGCCTGGTAATCCTTGGGTTCCGGCATCCGCTGTTTTTCCCGCAGCTTGTCGAGGAAGGCAAAAAGATCGGGCCGCGCCGAGAGCCACTCGGCAGACAAGGTCGACAGGGACATGAGCGCGGGGTTGAAAAGGACCAGTTGGCGGTTCTTGTCAAAGATGGCCAGCCCGATCGGCAGATGGGCAAAAGTCCGCGACAGGGTTTGCACGAAATCGCGCAACGACGTTTCGGCGGCAACCACCCGGTTGATCGGTTGCGCGGCATATAGCGTGCCTGACCGGTAGGTGCGGGCCGTTACGTCGAACCACAGGGTGATCCTGCCCTCCAACGGCATCCGCCGTCCCTGCCCTTCGGTCAAAGGCTCGTCCGGCGAAAACAGTTTCTGGATGGGCCAGACCAGCGCCCCGGCAGCATCCTCGCGATCCTGCAAGATGTCGAAATAGGCGCGGTTGGCCCAGATGATCTGGCCTTCGGAATCCTCCTGCCATAGCAGGGTATCGCTCGCATCAAGCCCATGGCGCAGCAAGTCAAGCTCTGCCTCCAGCGCATTCAGCCCGGCCTGGTCGATCATTTTGCGGTCGCGCCCCGGATCAAGCGAGGCGACGGTGATCAGGCAGCGGCCCTCGGACCGGCGACCGCTGATCGACAGTTCATCCCCGCCGATCCGACCAATCAGCACGAAGCCATCCCCACGATCGCGCAGGGCCTCCATCTTTTTGGCGACATCGGGGTTCAGCGCCGACAGGCTTTCGCTCAACTCCGTCCAGGCGCCAACCCGGTCAGCCGGATCAGTCAGCATCGCGTCGGTGCCATCAAAGTCGGACAGCAGATAGCCGTCACGGAACACATAGCTGCGCGGCAGATCCAGCCCACGCAGCATCACATGGCGAAACCCACCGCTTCCGCGGGACAGTGACATGCCCAGAACGGCGGAAAATCCGCCTGCGGCAAGGCTGATGCCGACGAGAAACAGAATGATAGTTGGATCGGTCAGTGTCATGTCGTCCCCAGCACCGAATGGCCTGTGGATAACAACAGATGAATGGTTAAGACGAGGTTAAGCTCGGATCTGTCGATTCTGCCCCAGTGGCGCGTTCTCCTCGCCCTCGGCCAGCTTGATGGCTGCTGACGGCCAGGTCACTTCAACCATGGCCCCGCGCCGCTCACCGCTTTCCTCGGCCAACAGGAACGGGTCGGTCGCATTGCGGAAACCAACCGTGGCGCCTGACCGCTCCAACAGGGTCTTGGCAATGAACAGCCCCAGCCCCATGCCTTCATACCCTGGCCGTTTCTCAGCCTCTCGCGCTGATTTGCGCCGCCGCAGAAACGGGTCGCCCAAACGACCGATCAGGTCCGGCGGAAAGCCCGCCCCGTCATCGGTCAGCCGCAAATAGATATTCTGGCCGTCCCACTGTCCATCAACCCACACATCCGCAACGGCAAAATCCACCGCGTTTTGAACAAGATTGCGGATCCCGTGGATGATTTCAGGGCGACGGTAGATCACCGGCTGATTGCCGGCAAAGCCGGGCATTGGGGCAAAGTCGAAATGCACCCGCACGCCCCGGTCTACATGCGGCTCTGCCGCTTCACGCACCACCGCGCCAAACGGAGCGGAATGCATATGCAGGTCATCCTTCCCGGCCCGCCCCATATCGCGCAGGATATCGCGGCAGCGATCGGCTTGCTGGCGGATCAGCCGGGCATCCTCGGCCAGTTCGGGGGTATCCTCCAACTCCTCCGCAAGTTCCGTCGACACCAGCTTGATCGTCGCCAGCGGCGTGCCCAGTTCATGCGCGGCGGCGGCCACCACGCCACCCAGGTCGGTCAGCTTCTGTTCGCGCGCCAAAGCCTCTTGTGTGGCCAATAGCGCCTGGCTCATCGTGTGAATCTCCAACGTCACGCGCCGGGCATAGCCAGACAGGAATACAATCCCGATGACGATAGCCGCCCAAAACCCGACCACGAACAAGGTCGGTAGCTCTATCGTGGTGCCATCGGCCAGCTGAAGGGGAATGTTGAAAAATGCCAGCAGGGTGATCAGCAAGATCGCCGCAAGGCCGAGGATCACCGTAGATCGCATGGTCAGTGCAGTGGCCGAAATTGTCACCGGTGCCAGAATAAGCAGCGCGAAAGGGTTGCTCAGCCCACCAGTCAGGAACAGCAGGAATGACAGCTGCGTCAGGTCAAACAGCAAAGTCAGCATCGCGTCCCAGTCCGCCAACCGCTGGTTCGGCGGGAAGACCGTCATCGCGATCATGTTGGACAGGACCGAGGTGCCAATCGCCAGAAAGCACAGGCCCAGTTCTACCCGCAGCCCCAGAAACAGGCTTGCCACCACCACAGCCGTGGTCTGGCCAAGGATCGCCAGCCAGCGCAGCACCAGCAGGGTCCGCAGCCGCACCCAATCGCTGCGCAGGTCGCGGGTCAGCAGGTTTCTGCTCGGGTCGGTGGTCTGGGGCATGCGGGGCATCCTCGTCCGGCGGGGGCGTTCTGTCACAGTTGCGCAGACGTGAATTGATAGACAGGTCATTTTCAACGATCAACGCTGCATCGCTTTCGAGGACCTTGCCATGAACCGCATCTATGCCGCCAGCGCCCTTGCCCTGACCGCCGCTTTGATTGGCGGGATCGGCCTGTCAATCCTTTTGGGTCGCGCCAATCAGGACGAAGATATCTTCGCCCAGTGCCGTGCCACGCGGGTGGCTGGTGGTCCCGGCGACATTGGCGGGCCGTTCGAACTTGTGTCCGAAACCGGCGCGACCGTGAGCGAGACAGATGTCATCACTGGCCCGACACTGATCTATTTCGGCTATACCTTCTGTCCCGATGTCTGTCCGCTGGACAATGCGAGAAATGCCATCGCCGTTGAGATCCTGGAAGAAGAAGGCCGCATGGTGACGCCGGTCTTCATCTCGATCGACCCGGAACGCGATACGCCCGAGGTTCTGGCCGATTTCACCGACAATATGCACCCGCGCATGATCGGGCTGACCGGCTCTCTGGCCCAGACCACCGCCGCGTCCGAGGCGTATCGAACCTATTTCAACCACCAGGAACCGGGCGAGGACGGCTACTACCTCGTCGATCATTCGACCTTCACCTATTTGGTCTTCCCCGAACATGGCTTCGTGGAATTCTTCCGGCGTGATGACACCCCCGAGGAAATGGCCACCCGCGTCTCCTGCTTCATGGACGCGGCATCCTGACCCGATCTGTTTGACCATTGCGCGACTTTGCCCATATATGAAAGAAAATTGCGAAGAGGATTGCTTGCATGGCCACGGAACGCACGTTGCGCGATATCGGAC
The DNA here is from genome assembly GCF_050896395.1 of Nioella aestuarii. Lineage (NCBI taxonomy): Bacteria > Pseudomonadati > Pseudomonadota > Alphaproteobacteria > Rhodobacterales > Paracoccaceae > Nioella > Nioella aestuarii. Next base: position 263,548 of record NZ_JBPBBA010000002.1, read on the forward strand.
CGGATAAATCCCTGCTGCTCGTCGATGACGACGAACCGTTCCTGCGGCGCCTGCAACGGGCCATGGAAAAACGCGGGTTCGAGGTGGAGGCCGCCGATTCCGTCGCCGGCGGCAAGGCCATCGCCACCGCGCGCCCGCCCGCTTATGCCGTGGTCGATCTGCGGCTGGAGGATGGCAACGGGCTAGATGTTGTGGAACTCCTGCGCGAAAAACGCCCCGATGCCCGTATCGTGGTGCTGACCGGCTATGGCGCGATTGCGACAGCCGTCGCCGCCGTCAAGATCGGCGCCACCGATTATCTGTCGAAACCAGCTGATGCCAATGACATCACCGCTGCCCTGCTGGCGGAAGAGGACGACATGCCGCCGCCGCCGGAAAACCCGATGAGCGCCGATCGCGTTCGGTGGGAACATATCCAGCGCGTCTATGAACTCTGCGACCGAAACGTCAGCGAAACCGCCCGGCGGCTGAACATGCACCGCCGCACGCTGCAACGCATCCTCGCCAAGCGCAGCCCGCGCTAAGGCCATGCGTCACGCCCTGTTGCTGGTGGCCGCCCTTTCGGCCTGCACCCCGCTGCCTCTGCCGACCTCTGCCCCGGGCGGCAGCGGCGTCACCCCCGATGCCTCCGGCCTGCAACCGGGCGGGACCGATTTGCGCATTGATTTTGGCCGCGCCGAGGCAGGCGTGATCGAAACTGTGTCCCGCCTTGTTGGATCGCAACCCGCTGACGTGACGTTGATCGAGGAATGCGGGGCGGGGCCAGTCACAGCAGCCTATTGGCGGAACGGGCTGACCACGAACTTCCTTGACGGAGATTTCGTAGGCTGGACCGTAACAGAACCCGGCCTGCCCGTCGCGGGCGGGTTGTCGGTTGGCATGTCACCTCCACCGGTGCAGATGACCGAAACCACCCTGGGGCAAGAGTTCGAGTCAAACGGCATTTGGGCACTGATCGGGGAAGACAGCACCGACATCACGGTTCTCTGGTCCGGGATCAGCTGTTTCTTCCGCTAGGTCGCGCTGTGCAACCATTTCAGGAACACCCGCGCCTGCGGACTGATCGTTTCCGGGTTGTGGACGGTGTAGTAGCCCAGATCCGACTCCGGCTCTTCCAGCAGCGCCACCAACCGCCCGTCATCCAGATCACGCTGCACCACCGCCAAGGGCTGGCGGGTGATCCCCGCACCCGACCGCACCGCGGCAAGCGCCAGCCCATTGGTCTGCATCCTTGTCACCTGCATCTTGTCAGGGTCGGCCCCCAGCGCCCGAAGCCAGGTGAACATTTCCATATCCGTGGGTTCAGGAAGCCAAGCAAAGCCGGTCAGCGCGTGAATCGCGTTGGGGGATGTCGCTGAATATTCCACCGGCAGGCGCGCTGCCACGTCCGGATGCGCCACCACGACTCGGTGCGCCCGAGTCAGCAGCCGCGCTTCCAGCCCCGGCCATTTGCCTTGCCCGAAACGGATTGCCAGATCGAACCCGTCCCGACGCAGATCGACCACAGCGTTGTCAGGCGCGATCGTCACCGGCAAGTCGGGATGCGCCTTCCAAAACCCGGCTAGACGGGGAACCAGCCAATTTTCCGCAAAGTTTTGCGTTGTCGAGAGTGCAATGGGCCGATCCGCCCGCGCTTGCGACAGTGCTCTGACACCAGCGGCAATCACCCCGAACCCCTCGCCCAGATCCTGCGCCAACCGCCCCCCCGCCGCCGTCACCGCCATGCTCCGACCCGAGCGTTCCATCAGAGGCTGTCCGAAATGATCCTCCAACGCCCGCACATGCTGCGCAATCGCGGCATGGGTCACGTTCAGTTCCCGCGCGGCGGCTGAGAAGTTTTTCAAACGGGCGGCAGCTTCAAACGCCTTCAATGCCGCCAGCGAGGGGATGTTGCGCCAATCCATATCTGTAAGCTCAACTTACATATGGAAGATATTGCTGATTCGAGATCGCAAGGCAAGACCGCTATGTCTGAGACATCACAAAACAGGAGCTTTCCCGATGATCTCTCTCCTCTCCCGAGCCATGAAAACCGCTACACGCTTTGATACATGGGATGCGCCTGACCATTGGCGTGCCCAGCATGAAGATTATCGCACCCGCCGACAGCGCGCGGATGCCGATCGCGCGCGGATGCGTCGCGATGTGAAAGACACCGGCTTGACGTAAGTCAGGGTTACAATGAACTCAACTCTGCCTGGACGCCTGCCATAGGGCGTCCGGGTCAGGCATCGCTGCGCAGATCCAACAGCTTCGTCACCCGATCCACCGGCGTCCCATCGCTTAGCGGAACGCCCGGCGTCACATGATGATCGACGAACCCCATCCGACCATAATAGCGCAACCCGCCACTGTTATCTGCCCGGATCCTCGCGTCGATTTCGCGATAGCCAAAGCCGATCGCCGCCGCTTTCGTCGCCCCGAACAGGGCCCCACCAATGCCCCGCTGCGTGCTGCCCAGCCTGGCAAAGGTCGCAATCGTGGCACGGTCCTCCGGCCCGCCTTCCAGCGGAAAGATATACTGGAACCCCAGAAGCTCGCCGTCATGTTCCGCAATATGGCAAATGCCGCGCGGCACGGTTCCGGCAAGCACCGGGGCCAGGAAATCCGCCGGAACCTTGCCCTGAAAGGCGGTCGTGCCGCCCTTGTCCACGATGGCCTGCAACAGCGATATGATGCCTTGTGCGTCCTGCGGGGTGGCCTGCCTGACTTTCATAGCTTCTCTAACAATGCATTATGCCGGGCAGTGAAGTCCGCCCGCACCTCAGCGGGGGGGCGCAAATGCAGATGCAGCCCCTCAGTCAGCGTCGAGGTTGGGCGGCCAAAGAACCGGTCCGCCTCGGCCTCTGAGAACCCGGCCAGCTGCGTCGCCTCCAACCAGGCCGAGACCTTGTCGGCCCGCTTGATCCGCGCCTTCACCGTCTTGGGGATCGCCGCAGGCAGCCCGAACCGCAGATGGATCGCCGCCGCCAGCCGGTCGTCCAGCGCACCATAGCCCGGCCCAACCGCCGCTTTCACGGGGCTGATCATATCTCCAATCACATATTCAGGCGCATCATGCAGCAGCGCCGCCAGCCGCCATTTCACCGGGGCCTTGGGGTCTATCCGGGCGAATATCTGTTCCACCAACAGCGAATGTTCGGCCACCGAATAGGCAAAATCCCCGCGCGTCTGCCCGTTCCAGCGCGCCACGAAGGCCAGCCCATGGGCGATGTCCTCGATCTCGATATCCACCGGAGTCGGATCCAACAGATCCAGCCTGCGCCCCGACAGCATCCTCTGCCATGCTCTTGCAGTCGATTTAGCCATGTTGCCCTGCCATTGCGCGCCGAATTTGGTGCAGACCCCATAGAAACCAAGGCACGGGCCTAATTTCAACGTCTCTCCAACACGAAACCCGACATTTCCCGCTGAGATCCGGCTGAATTCAGAATTCTCTTGGTGATTGACCCATCCGGCGCATAGGCTGGGTCCGTTAACCCATTTGGAGGAGCCCATTATGAGCAAAGAAGACACCCCCGAGAACGCCCCCGCCCGCAAGGACCAGAGCGCCAAAGGACCCGCAGCCCAGCAAGGCAGCATGTCCGACAAGGGCGGTAGCGCGTCTGGCTCGTCTCAGAGCGGCGTGGCGCCAAAGGGCGGCAGCAAGTAAACGCTGGCGTTTCAGTACGAATAGCTCGGGGCTGCACTGTGGTGCGGCCCCGTTTTTGTTGCGCGCCCAGCCATTGTCCCTGAATGCCGGTCCTGCTATGTCGCGCCAAACGCAAATGGTGCCCGTCAGGAGGCAGGAATGACCGATTACATCGTCAAGGATATCGCGCTGGCCGATTTTGGCCGCAAAGAACTCGACATTGCTGAAACCGAGATGCCCGGCCTGATGGCCCTCCGCGAAGAATATGGCGACAGCAAACCGCTGAAAGGCGCACGTATCGCCGGCTCGCTACACATGACAATCCAGACCGCCGTGCTGATCGAAACCCTTGTGCATCTGGGGGCAGAGGTCCGGTGGGCATCCTGCAATATCTTCTCTACCCAGGATCACGCTGCCGCAGCCATCGCCGCCGCGGGCATCCCCGTCTTCGCCATCAAAGGCGAAACGCTGGAGGAATACTGGGACTACGCCGACCGCATCTTCATGTTCGAAGAGGGCGGCTGCAACATGATCCTCGACGATGGCGGCGACGCAACGCTTTATATCTTGCTCGGCGCACGGGTTGAGGAAGGCGAAACCGACCTGATCGAGATGCCCACCTCTGAGGAAGAGGTTGCCCTCTTCGCCCAGATCAAGAAGCGCCTGGCGCAATCCCCCGGCTGGTTTGTGAAACAGCGCCACATGATCCAGGGCGTGACCGAGGAAACCACCACCGGCGTTCACCGCCTCTACCAGATGATGGAGAAAGGCCACCTGCCCTTCCCCGCCATCAACGTGAACGACTCCGTCACTAAGTCGAAATTCGACAACAAGTACGGCTGCAAGGAATCGCTGGTCGACGGCATCCGCCGTGCCACCGACACCATGATGGCCGGCAAGGTCGCCGTGGTCTGCGGTTATGGCGACGTTGGCAAGGGATCGGCCGCCAGCCTCCGCGGCGCCGGCGCCCGCGTGAAAGTGACGGAAGTGGACCCGATCTGCGCGCTGCAAGCCGCGATGGACGGGTTCGAAGTGACTACGCTGGAAGACGAGGTCGCCAGCGCAGACATCTTCATCACCACCACCGGCAACAAGGACGTGATCCGCATCGAGCATATGCGCGAGATGAAGGACATGGCCATCGTCGGCAATATCGGCCATTTCGACAATGAAATTCAGGTCGCGGCGCTCAAGAACCACAAATGGACCAACATCAAGGACCAGGTGGACATGATCGAAATGCCCTCGGGCAGCCGCCTGATCCTGCTGTCGGAAGGCCGCCTGCTGAACCTCGGCAACGCCACCGGCCACCCCTCCTTCGTGATGTCCGCGTCCTTCACCAACCAGACGCTGGCCCAGATCGAGCTCTGGACCAAAGGCGACCAGTACGAGAACAAGGTCTACGTGCTGCCCAAAGTGCTGGACGAAAAGGTCGCCCGCCTGCACCTGGCCAAGATCGGCGCCAAGCTGACGACGCTCGCCAAGGACCAGGCCGACTATATCGGCGTGGCGCAGGACGGCCCGTTCAAGCCGGAACATTACCGCTACTGAGGGCGGTTCGGCTTAGGGATTTGGAGCACCGGCCAGCGGGAGTTGGCCGGTGTTTTTTTGTCCTGACTGACGAGCAGGGCGAGCGTCGGCCCGTGGGATGGCGCAACACCGCCCGAGGTCTGCCTTTTATCTCCGCCACGCCCGGACGACCTCAATCCCCCACGCAAGGATGACAAAGCGCCAGCCCGCCGGGACGGGCCGACGCTCGCCCGGCACCTTCGGTGCTATTCGGGCGGGGTGGCGCGGGGATTTGGGTTGTGGGCTGAGCTGATTAGTGAGCGATGCGCAGAAAGCGCCCTTTGCAAAATCAGTGCCGCAGAGCGTGATGTAGCGCCGGGACCGGCCCAATGTATGTACCGGCTGCTGTCCGCAAATGATTTCTAGCATGTTCTCGGAAGTCGCTCATATGTATCCGGCCTGTTGA